>CAZGXM010000003.1:24288-85174 GCA_964529795.1 uncultured Thermoanaerobacteraceae bacterium | reverse complement strand
GCCTTGCTTACCACGAAACAAGCACTGGCCGGCCGGCAAAAAGGCGGCGGTCAGTGCTCCCGGTTGTACTTATTGGGTATTATATAGAGCTTACTAATTTTTGTCAAGAAACTTTTGTGTAGCTTTTGTGTAGCTAGCCGGCTTTTTTCTTTTTCGCATGCTCCCGGATCTTATCAATCTCTTTCTCATCCAGTGGTTTTTCAAAAGAGCGAAATCCAGCCAGCTTAAACCCGTGCTTTTTAGCAAGGCCTGCAATTTCATCCACTTTATCCACAGACAGTTCCCTTCCCAAAGTAAAAGACTCGTGACGCCCTTCCAAAGCGAGAATCATGGTTTCTGCCATGCAGGCATAGGCCAAGCCTTTGGGATAGCCAAAATTAAAATTAAAATTGACAGCCTCAGGAACTTCCACTACCCCACCTTCAATCACCAAAACGTCATCCCGTTCTGCGGCCACACGTTTGGAAACATCCCGGGGTCGTGCCACGTCACACACAATGGCCCCGGGTTTTAAATCATTGGGAAAAACTATTTCCTCAACTGCAGAAGTTACAGTAATGATAATATCTGCCCGTTTTAAGGCGCTGCGATAATCCGTGGTGGTACGAACTGACAATCCGGTTTGATAAAATACCCGGTAAGCCAAACGCTCAAGTTTAGCCGTATCTCGACCAGCTATGGTCATATATTTCGCATCCCGGGCAAGTATCTGGGTGCAGACGGCACCTATAGAACCGGTTGCGCCCAATACAAGCAGTTCAGCATTTTTAAACTCCACACCCATCATTATCGCAGCACGCTTAACAGCTTCACAGGCCACAGCCACCGTATAACTGTTGCCAGTTGTCACTGCTATATCCAAGTTTTCTGCCACAGTTATTCCCGCATCACCAACAACGGAAGTCATTGCCCCCAGGCCTAAAATATCTGCACCCAGTTTCTCCGCCAGCTTACCGGTTTTGATTATTTTTTTAAGTACATATTGTTCAGGTAAAGTTAGCATTTGTTCACTGGTTAACGGGCAGCCGACAAACCATCCGGAAGTTTGGCCATGAGGTGAGGTCACACCTTCAATGTCAGAAACATATACCGGTGGCAGTAATTTAGTCACATTTGCCAGAAGATGTTTGGGCATTTTCCCCAACAAGGGAAATTTCCTGGTATAGTCACTTAGATCTAACGGGTGAATCATAAATGCAAATTTACTCAAGCAAATCCCTCCGTCTATCAAGCTAAGTATTCTATTCGTGGTACGAAATTGATTTCTGTCAACAGCCGTTCGTAATCTTCTATGGAAATGTCCGGTAGTTTCTTCCCGGACAAAGCAACCAGGACTGCCTCCATGACGTTTGTACCGAAGGAGCGACCGTTCAACTCAGGTGTGGTTGTAATCAAAAGTTTAGCCCCGCGCGCCCGCAGTTCAGTCACATCTTCGGAGGTAACTGTATTGGTAATAATAATCTTCCCTTCAATATTTGCCGGTAGATGTTTTTTTATGTAATGAAAATCCCCGGCAATTATATCTGCCTCGTGGTAATAGCGGCTAAACTTACTTTCTGGACATATATTTTCCTGTTTGCTGCCAGTAGGGTACAGGTATTTAAAGGGCAGTTGGCAGACTATGGGAGCTATGATTGTAGCCACCCGGTTTAATGTTTTTAACGAGTGCAAGCGTACGGGGATCCCCAATGCAAAAATCAAATCTCCATATACAGTCTGCCCCCCCAACTCATTTATTGCCTCAGCCATACCAAAACGATCTACAGCACATACCATTAAAATCTTTTTGTCATTAAAGGTTAGTCCTTCATGATGGTGCAGGTGGTTAATTACTCGCCGTTCCAACGTATTTTTTAAACCACTTCCATCCACAATGGGTGTTTCCTGTGCAGCCCGGGCAATCTTGGCAGCGTCTCTAATGGTGTACCGTTTATTTCCCGCAAACAGGTACAGATCTGCCCCCCCTAATCCAAAGGCATCCACTTTTCCATCTAAATCCTTTATCAGTTTTACCGCTTTTGCCATATCCCCATCGGTACCCCGCCGCTCTATTAGAAATTTTTCCCCCAACACGGTGGTCTCTACACAATGGTCACGTTTGGAAGCTCCCAAGCTAACACTGATTACTCTTTTCACTGGTGCTCGTCCCTTTCCTGAGAGTTCTGATCAAATTACGCACTTCTTCCGGTGAAACATACTTATCTTCCTCAATGGGCGATTTGCCTATCTCCAAGCCGATAACATCCTGCCCAATAACCACTGACATCAGGTCAATACGATAATTGGACCCAAGAACCACCACCAGGTCATATTCTTTCAACTGCGTAATTAGAGCCATGACATAATTGAACAGTTCCAGGCCGTTTTGTCTTAAAAAATCCCAGCGCTGCTTTTCTGTAAGTATTAACTGAAATTCAACACCTTCTTCATGCAGGACGGTTTCAATTTCATTTTTGTTTTTGATGGGGAAACCTATCACTGCTATCCGGCGGCCCTTACGAACTTCTCCCAGACTCTCCAGCCGGGAAACAAAACTTCTGTCAACACCCAATCTTTTTGCCGTCTCTGCCTGGGAGATCCCGGCTGACCGCAATTTGAAAATCCTGTCCAAGTTACGCATCACTTTTTTCTTGCTGATAATCTTTTCCCCAATGCGCAGTAAGTCCATCTGCAGCCCTCCAACATAGGTTATGTAGATCAAAATGTTTTTATGTGCACAAAATTGTTGACATTAAGATTCTAGCAAATATATCCAACATCTTCAAGTCAGCTAAATAGTAAATAATTGTTGAATAAAGACGAAAAACTACCCCAAGGGTAGTTTAACTGGTGATTGTCGATACTGTTCCAGGATTTCCTTTAAGTTTTTAACGTCTTTTTGCTGGTTTACCAACTGTCTTATCTTTGTAGCATTACGCAGCCCCTTAATGTACCACGCAACGTGTTTTCGCATCTCCCTGACGGCAATTTTCTCCCCTTTAAAGTCAACCATCATGTCCAAATGACGTAAAGCCATGGCAATTTTTTCTTCAGCAGTAGGCGGGCAAATAACTTCACCTGTACAAATCAGGCGGGTTATGCGCCCGAATATCCAGGGATTGCCCAAACTGCCGCGTCCCACCATCACACCGTCGCATCCGGTAACCTCCAGCATTCTCACGGCATCTTCCGGTTCCCAAATATCACCGTTCCCCACCACCGGTACGGAAACCCTCGATTTTACGTCCCTGATAATGTCCCAGGAAGCTTTACCAGCATAAAACTGCTCGCGGGTACGCCCGTGCACTGTTATCATGTCCACACCGGCAATTGCTAATCGCGCTGAAAATTCTGGAGCATTGATGCTGTGTTCACCCCAACCGGCACGGATTTTTGCTGTCACCGGAATGGAAACGGCTTTCTTGACGGCAGCAACAATTTTTCCTGCCAGCGCCGGGTCTTTCATCAAAGCAGCGCCCTCACCGTTTTTGACAATTTTCGGCGTAGGACATCCCATATTTAAGTCTACCAGGTCAGCACCCAGGTTTTCTACAATACGTGCAGCCTCGGCCATTGTCCCGGGGTCAGAGCCAAATAGCTGCACGGAAACAGGCGGTTGCTCACCGGCAATATTCAACAGCTTGTACGTGTGCCGGTTATTATAAATGAGCGCCTTTGCACTTACCATTTCCGTAACAACCAACCCGCACCCCGCCTCTCTGGCAAGCATGCGAAAGGTTTTATCGGTAACACCCGCCATTGGTGCGGCCACCACCGGATTGTCTTGAAGAATCTTTGCCGGTGTAAATCTCATCAGCACCTTCCCCTCAGTAGGTTCCAGTGTTTAGTTCATAAATCATTCTCAGGCCTGCCAACGTTAAAAATTCATCAATTACCTCCACTGCAGCAGTATGCTTGCCAATTAAATCAGCCAAGCCTCCTGTAGCAACAACTCTTGCCTTCGTGGGAAGTTCCCGCTGCATTCTGGTAACAATCCCTTCTACCTGGCCGACAAACCCATAAAGTATTCCCGACTGCATGCTGTTAACAGTGTTTCGACCCACCACCCCCGGCGGGGCCACCAATTCCACCCGCGGCAATTTTGCCGCACGTTGAAACAGAGCCTCCATGGAAATGCCGATGCCCGGGGCAATGGCCCCGCCCAAGTACTCGCCGTCGGCAGATATCAAATCAAAAGTGGTAGCAGTGCCAAAATCCACCACAATTGCCGGGCCGCCATATTGAGCATATGCTGCAACAGCGTTAACAATTCGGTCCGCTCCCACTTCCTTGGGGTTGTCAAATCTCAACGGCATTCCGGTTTTTATCCCCGGCCCGATAACTAATGGTTTCAAACCAAAATAGTTTTGCGTCATGTCCAACAATGCCGGTTGTAGCTGTGGAACAACAGAAGAAATGGCGACGCCATCAATATCGGAAAAACCCAGTTTTTTAAATTCAAATAGATTTTTCAGCAAGATGCCAAACTCATCAGCCGTTCTTTGACGGTACGTAGAAACCCGCCAGTGATTGGTCAATTGCTTTCCTTTGTACGTTCCCAATAAAATATTTGTATTCCCCACGTCAAAAGCAAGAAGCACAAATAACACCCCCTATACGCCACTTAGCAGCAGTCTACTTTAAGGTCAATTCGCCCCATTCTTACATTTCCCTTTATTTTGCCCCAAAAACAGAAAAGCGGGGTAAATCAACCCGCTTTACACGCTAAAACTCGCCCGGGACCAGGTGCCCGCTGGCAACCAGTGCATTGCGCACGGAATAGCTGATGCCTGCTGCCAAAAAAAGCTTTACCGCATCCAAAGGTAAGAACCAGCCTACACCGAAGGCCAGCGCCTTGGCGGCAGTAAGCTGCATGACAAAGGCCAATTGAATTGTCCCTGTGGTATAAATGACGGCCAAACCCGCAAACATGGCCAAAAGCATTGTCTTATAGCTGGGCTGCTTTACCCTTTCAATGAGCCAGCCGATAACAAAAGCCGCTATAATAAAACCCCAGATGTATCCCCCTGTCGGCCCCAGGACAACGGGCAGCCCCGCCTTAGCCTGGGCAAATACGGGGACACCGGCAACACCAAGCAGCATGTAGATAAGCATACTCAAACCGCCCAGCCGGGCGCCCAAAATCCCTGCCGCCAGGCAAACCGCAAATACCTGCATTGTAATGGGTACCGGCGAAAAGGGTATGGGGATGGCAACCTGGGCCAATACGGCAGTAATGGCAGCAAACATCCCGACCAATATCATCGACTTGATTTTCATGAATAACTCCTCCCTATTGTTAACCAAAGATATTATTTGGTTAACATATTTGTTAAAAATTTTCACTTTTGTAAAGTAACTTCGCCAGCTAAAAGCTCCTGTTCCACGCCGGCATCAGTCCTCACAATCAAACCCCCGGAAACACTCAAACCAACAGCTATACCTGAAACGGGCCGGCGATGGGAAGCCACTGTCACTCTTTTTCCCAGCGTTATGTTATAATCTTCCCACTTGCTGCGTACCGGTCGAAAACCTTGTTTCAAAAAGAGTAAATAGTTGTCCTCCAGTGCTTGTAAAATTGTTGCGACCAACTGCACGCGCTTAACCTCCGCACCGGTAACCTCTTCCAGGGAAATCGCTCTGTCTTTCACCTCCTCGGGAAAAGCAACGGGTTTGATATTAATACCAAAGCCCAGCACCACATACTCCACACTGTCCAGTTCTGCACGCATCTCCGTCAGCAACCCGCAAACCTTTTTGCCGGAAAACAACAGGTCGTTCGGCCATTTGATACCCAGCCGTACATTACACTGCAATTCAATTCCTTCAGCAACAGCCACTGCGCCTAACAACGTTAATTTGGAAGCATCAGGAGGAAGTATATCGGGGCGCAGTAACACGGAGCACCATATCCCTGCTCCCGGTGGTGAAAACCAACTGCGGCCCAACCTGCCCTTACCGGCTGTCTGCTGCTCCGCAATCACAACAGTGCCTTCAGGCTTTCCCTGGTCCGCCAACTCTTTCAGCCGTTCGTTGGTGGAGGTGACCCGGTCAAAATGATAGATTTGTTTGCCAATGATACTTGTGCTTAACAACGGGTAAATTTCCTGGGCATAAAGTTTATCCGGGCTATGTACCAACCTGTATCCCAACCGGGGCACGGAATCGATTTGATAACCTTCCTGACGCAGCATCTTGATATGCTTCCAAATGGCAGTGCGGCTCACCTGCATTTGGCGACTTAATTCCTCGCCGGAAAGATACTCTCCCGGATTATTTTTCAGTAATTGTAAAATTTCTGCTTTCATCCTAACCACCCCGCAAAATGTTAACCTTATTTTATCATCAGTTAACGTTTTTGGCAAATTTTTTCGGCATTTTCCTTTTTCTTTCTTGAATTTTTCAGTGGTTACTTGCTGAATTTTCTTCCAGCATTCGTTCGATACGATTATTTTTATCTACCAAGGCGACCTTGGGCTTAAAGTTTCTCACTTCACTGTCAGTAAACATTCCATAAGCAATGATAATCACCAAATCCCCCGGCTGCACCAGCCGGGCGGCAGCACCATTGACACAAATAACGCCGCTGCCCTTGGGACCGGGTATAACATAGGTTTCAAAGCGCTGGCCGTTATTGTTATTAACTACCTGCACTTTTTCGTTGGGTAAAATATCCACGGTGTCCATCAGTTCCCGGTCAATGGTAATACTACCCACATAATTCAAATCCGCCTCGGTCACAGTGGCACGGTGAATTTTTGACTTCATTAGTGTCCACAGCATAACTAAACCTCCATGATAATGTTATCAATCAAGCGGGTCTTCCCCACCCAAAGGGCACCAGCCAAGATAATCGAGCCTTTCAATACTTCGGGAGTCTGCAAATTTTCCAGACGAACCACTTCCAGATAATCCAGCTTCACTCCCGGTTTTTTTCTCAAGTAGTGCTCCATTTCCCGCTTTAGTTCTTCGGAATTACGCAATCCCTTCGCTACCAGACTTTGACCGTAGCGAAGGGTATTATAAAGCGCCAGCGCCTGTCTTCTCTCCTCAGGGTTTAAATAAACATTGCGGGAACTCATGGCCAAACCGTCAGCTTCCCTGACAATTGGCATTCTCACTATCTCCACCGGCTGGTTTAAATCTCTGACCATTTTTTTAATAATCACCAGCTGCTGCACATCTTTTTGGCCAAAGTACGCTTTGTGAGGCTGAACTATGTTGAACAGCTTGGTAACCACTGTGGCTACACCCTGAAAATGACCGGGTCGGGAAACACCACACATTTTATCCGTCAATTCTTTTGCCGGCTGTACGTAAAATCCGAAATCCCGGGAATATATTTCACCCGTTTGGGGTGCAAAAATGATGTCCACCCCAGCTTCCCGAGCTATTTTGAAGTCTCTACCCTCATCCCGGGGATATTGCTCAAAATCCTCCCCCTCGCCAAACTGAGTCGGGTTAACAAACAGGCTGGTTACCACGATGTCACACTCTTTTCGTGCCCGGGCCATAAGTGATATGTGCCCGGCGTGAAAATATCCCATCGTAGGCACCAGGCCGATAGTTTTGGTATGGCGGCAAGGGGCGAGGGCCTCTCTGATTTCGCCAACAGTACGAATGACTTTCATCACTTCTTTCCACCACCCTTCAGCAATTGATTGAGACTGGAAGCAGCTTTTTCACCCAGCGTACCTTTTGCCAGGCCCAGGTCTATTGTCTCCAAGCCTAGAGCGCTATACAAAGCAGTAGCACCGGGTATACTGACCTCCATCCGGTGCAAATGGTCCACGATGGTTTCCACATCCCCCCGGGCAATGGGGCCCGTCAGGGCCTCAGGGATACCCAGCCTTTCAATATTGGCCAAAGTCCCTTTAATTAACGGGTACAGGGCAGGGACAAACTGCTCTTCCGGCATGCCTGCCGCCAGCATCAACCTTTTGCTTAAATAAATCAGGGTAACCAAATAATTGGAGGCAACCACCGCAGCAGCATGGTACAATGCTTTCTTTTCACCGTCAATAAAAAAATAGCTTCCGCCCAGCGCCTTGACTAACTGTATGCCTATCTCCCTTGCAGCCCCCTCCCCCTCGATGCTGAAAACGGAATTTGGCAGGCTTTCCACAGCATATGTCACCGAAGCACAGGACTGCAGCGGGTGAACTGACAGCACACGCGCTCCGCTTTCCCGCGCCGGCGCCAGTGCAGACAGGGTTAATGACCCGCTGCAGTGGACTACTGCTTGACCCGGGCGAATTAAACCCCGCGCGGCCAGCCCTTTAGCTACAGGCGCTATAGCATCATCATTAGTGGTGATAAAAAGCGTGTCCGTATCTGCAAGCAGTGCCGCAGCATTCTCAAAATAGTCCGATCCGGTGGCGCGGGCAGCCTTTACTGCACTGGACAAAGAACGGCTGTAGTAACCAGTTAATGTATATCCCCTGTCATTTAATAATTTCCCCAGTGCGGTACCTACCACTCCGGCACCGATGAAACCCAGCCGCAAACACACCCCTCCCTCCATCCAACTTTCAAATTAGCCACAAACAAATAAATGCCCTCTGAACACACACATCCAGAAGGCATACTCATTTTCCCCTCCGTCCCGGTCCTTAAGGCTCCAAGCGGTATTCAGGCAAACTATGAAATTTTTAGTTCAAACGAAACTTTTTGACCGTCAGTATGGTACGACAAATATCGTTACCATCTGCAATTATAGTTTATCACCCAATGACCCAAAAAACAAGACCTTTTGTTCTGAATATTCCAATTCCTCCAACATCCGCACTGCTAGATTCCCGTCGGGAAAACGTAAATCACGATTCAATTCAAGCAAGGGCACCAGGACAAAGCCCCGTTTATGGGCTCTGGGATGAGGAACCGTAAGCTCGGGAGATAAAAGCTCCAGCCGGTCGTAAAGAATGAGGTCCAAATCTATGGTGCGCGGGCCCCAGCGTTCAATCCGTTTTCTGCCCAAGCAGTTTTCCACCTGATGCATGTAATCAAGCAAATTCGCCGGCGACAGTGATGTTTCCAAGCGGGCGGCAGCATTTAAAAACCAACCCTGGTCCGCCTTTCCCACCGGCTGCGTTTCATACAACGAAGAAATTTGGACCACGGACACATCCCGGTGGCTGTCCAGCAGGACCAGCGCCCTGGCTATGTACTTCTCTCTATCTCCAAGGTTAGAACCCAAACTGATATAAATCGACATGGTTACCTGCCTCGCTCTATTTCCACTGCAAATGTGTCAAATTTGCCACCTACCGGGGCCTGAGGCTTGCTGACCCGCACCTTAACCCGTGCGACAGCATATCCCTGCAAAATTTTCCAGGCAATATTTTCTGCCACAGTTTCGATAAGTTGAAAACAGCAGTTTTCCACAATCTCTTTCGCCGTACTGTAGACTTTACTGTAGTCCACACTGTAATCAAGCTTGTCGCTTTTACCCGCAACCCTCAAATCCAAATATAATTCCAGATCAACAATAAACTTCTGTCCCTGGACTTTTTCACGGGGCAGGCAGCCGTGAAAACCGTAAAATTCCAACCCGGTCATAATAATCCTGTCCATCATTTCACCGCCGTACCATAGAATCTGTCATTTTTGCCACCCGCAACATCTCCTTCACATCATGGACCCTGACAATATCCACTCCCTGGCTGATACCCAAGGCCACCGTAGCTGCTGTTCCTTCCAATCTCTCATTAACAGGCAAATCCAGGGTATTGCCAATCATGGATTTCCGGGAAGTCCCCAGCAGCACCGGTTTGCCCAGGCACTTAAGCTCCTTAAGATGTCGCATCACTTCCAGGCTTTGGTCTGTATCCTTGCCAAACCCTATTCCCGGATCAATGATGATGCTCCCCGGATCAATACCCGCCTTTTCAGCGATGGCAATACTCTCGGCAAGGCTGACAATAATGTCTCCCATTAAATCCCGGTACTGCGTACCCTGCTGGTTATGCATCAACACTACCGGTACATCAGGGTACTGCGCTACCACCCGGGCAATTTGCGGGTCCTTTTTGAACCCCCAAACATCATTGATAATCTCCACTCCCATTGCCAATACTTCTTTAGCCACTTCACTTTTATATGTATCAACGGAAATTGGCACGGGTATTTCCGGAATTACTCGTTCCAACACCGGCCTTAACCTTTTTAATTCCTCTTCGGCAGAAACAGGGGTGGCCCGAGGGCGGGTGGACTCGGCCCCAATATCCAAAATATCCGCGCCGTCCGCTACCAATTTCCTTGCCTGCTTCACTGCAGCGTCAAGTTGATCAAATTTGCCGCCGTCAGAAAATGAATCGGGGGTAACGTTGAGAACACCCATTACCAGTGTGCGTTTCCCCAGCACCAGTTTCTTATTCCGGCATCTCAGTTCCCTTGCCGGTTGTTGTTCCATATTGGTGAGCACCGTTTTAATATCCTCAGCCACTTCCAGCAATCCGAAGGGCTGCATGCGCAGTTTATACACCAATTGTTCATACTGCTTTAATGTCCCCATCAATAATATATCGGTTTTATCCACTGAATAATCAATTACACCGCTGTCCAAAGCCGCTTCGCCTCCTTTGGCCAGCATTTCCTGTTTGATGATGTTGGCAGCTTTAGCAGAAACATTGCTGACCCGCAAGAGCCTATGTACCGCCTTGGGCGCCATCAGTTTCATGCCACCCGGGTCACTGCCCACCCCACGGATGTATTCCTCTGCTTCTTTTTTGTAATCAATTATTACCACCCGCACCCGGCCGTTCACATGTATCACCCCACAAATTAATAGATGTCTTGTTGCTTTAAATAATGATGCTTATGACATTCTTCTTTCACATCACAGGAAAAACAGGATCGCGACAGCTTATCGGCCCGGTATAACAGCCGCCCCAGTAAAGTTTCATCACCGGTAAGTTTTCGGTGCGTGAAAATAGCTTGGGTAATCACTTCAATTTCCGCTGCCGGAAAACCCTTTCTCTCCAAAATAGTATGTGCCACATCACTGCTGATTAACGCATGATCACCCCCGCGCTCATACTCCCGCCAGCGTCCGATATCATGCAGCAACGCGGTGATGTAGATAATCTCTTTGGTAATTTTGCCTTTATCCGGCTGACCCGCTTCCAACCAGAGGATATAACAAATGCGCGCCACGTCCATGAAATGGGTCAAATCATGCCGGCAAAATTTTCGGTCTGCTTCCCGCACTGCTATGTTTTCCAGGTATTCTTTAAACTCTGCTTCTGCTAACAAATCCTTAACCCGTTTCATGAAAATTCTCCTTTTTTCCTGGTCAAGTATTAATTTTGACAAAAACAATCAAACTCCTGCCATGAGATAAATACGGGTGCCATTTGTCAATATCCGTTTAAAGAGAAATACAGCCCGGAGAAACTTCACCGGGCTGTATTTCTTTGACAAGTTTTAGCGTTTTTAGAACAGGCCGGACACCTTGCCGGTCTCGGTATCCACATCGATTCTTCTGTACGCCGGGTCTGAACCGGTTCCCGGCATCAGGCTGATGGTACCAGCCACGGGGCAGAGGAACTTTGCACCACTGTAAACCAGGACATCACGAACGGGCAGTTTCCATCCCCGGGGAACGCCTTTTAAGGTCGGGTCGTGGGTCAGGCTCAAGTGAGTCTTCACCATCATGGTTTGGAAGTCATTAAACTTGGGGTCGGATTCAAAGCGCTTCGCTTTTTCTTCCGCTAGCGGTGCCCAGTCCACACCATCCGCACCGTAGACTTCCCTGGCAATGATGTCAACCCGCTGGCGCAGCGGCATGTCTAACGGGTAAAGCGGCCTGTAATCGCCCGGCTCCTCGCAGGCGTCAATAACGGCATCAGCCAGTTCCAATGCACCTTCGCCTCCCTTGAGCCAGTGCTCGGAAACAGCCACGCGTGTACCTGTTTGCTCAACCAGCTTGCGAACGAGCTTAATTTCTTCTTCAGTATCGGTATAGAAGCTATTGATGCACACAACCGGCGTAATACCGGACTTCTTAACCAAGCTAATCATATGTTCAAGGTTACAGAAACCTTTTTCTACCAATTCAAGGTTCTGGGTAGTGTATTCTTCAGGGATGGGACGGCCCGGAACAACCTTGGGCCCGCCACCATGCATCTTCAAGGCACGAACGGTGGCAACAATTACGGAAACATGAGGCTTCAGGCCGCTCAAGCGGCACTTGACGTTCCAGAACTTCTCAAAGCCGATGTCTGCAGCAAAGCCGGACTCGGTAACATGATAATCAAACATCTTCAGGCCAACCCGGTCACCAATAATGGAGGACTGGCCGATGGCAATGTTAGCAAACGGACCGGCATGAACCATTACCGGCTGTCCTTCAACTGTAGCACAAAGAGTGGGATTAATGGTATTACGCATCCAGGCAGTCATGGCGCCGGCAACTTCCAAATCTTCGGTAGTTACCGGGTTGCCTTTCTTATCATAAGCAACGGTAATTTGACCAATGCGCTTTCTCAAATCTTTCAAGTCTGTAGCAACAGCCAGAATAGCCATTAATTCGGAACTAACGGAAATGCCAAACTTGGACTGCATCATGTAGCCATCTCTTTGTCCACCGATACCGATAATTATGTTACGCAAGCCTTGAGCGGCAAAGTCTATTACCCAACCCATTTCCACATTCGTGGGGTCGATATCTAAACGCTTTAAACCACGAGATGCCAAAGTCTCATCATCATAGTTGCGCTCGTGCTGCATCCGGGCATTTAATGCCACCATCGCCAGGTTATGGGCATTGGTAATATCGTTGATATCACCGGTTAAACCCAGGGAAAACTCGGTCATAGGAATAAGCAGGGCGTTACCGCCACCGGCAGCAGTGCCTTTAATGTTCATGGTAGGACCACCGGAAGGCTGGCGCAAGCAGCCGCCTACGTTTTTACCTCTTTTACCGAGACCTTCTATTAGACCCAGGGAAGTGGTAGACTTTCCTTCTCCCAAAGGAGTAGGGGTAATAGCGGTAACTTCGACAAATTTACCGTCAGGCTTGTCCCCCATACGGTTCATAATTTTAATAAAGTCCAATTTCGGAGTCCTTCCCATGGGGATCAGTTCATCTTTTTCCAGCCCTAACCTGTCTATCCATTCTTCATTGGCAGGCAGGAACTTTTCTGCTTCTTCGGCAATTTGCCAGTCTTTCATTTTCGTTGGATCAAATGGCATCAACTTTTCTCTCCTTTCAATTGATTGGATACTCTCTTCATAACACCACAAAACTCGTACCAGCTATTAATAAAAACCTCCTCCCCCCTTTGACACCCTTCATTTTATTAAAGTTCTGTAAGGCTTTAAAATTTCGTCCGTAAAATCGGTTTCTTAATTGCAACAACATTTTTAAAACATTTCTCTTAATTTGCCCTATTTCCTGCTCATCAGCAAAAATTTTTGCCAGTTGTGCTAGTTAATGGCACCAAATCAATTTGCACACATCTTAAAGAATGGGCCATTTCTTTCAGGCAGGTATCCGTAACAATCTGCCCTTGCAGGTATGTTTCCGTCACACAGGCATTAAACCGTCTCGCCTCCATCTCCGCCTGCTGCAAAATTTCCCACAATCTTACTTGGGATTGGTCAAGTATATAACACACTACTTTTACCGACTGCTGGTCCATATGCTCCGCAGCAGCAAAAAGCGCCCTGGTTTCATCTACCTTTTTTTGCAGCTTGGTTACTATCAAGTCGGCCAAACGCATATCAGGAGTGTTTAGGCAAATACAAAAAATAAATTCCCCACTGCAGTTTCCCCCTCTCATCCCTTTTATTATATTTCCGCTCAGAATTAATCATGCAAAAAAATAAGCCCGAATCCGGGCTAAACAGCTCCCTTTTCCTTCAAGGCCGTATCCAAGTAGCCAATAAATTCTTCCGCCTTGTCTCCCGGAGGGAGCGTCAAAACGCTGACAACGTAATACAGGACTGCAGACACTAGCAAAGCCCACACGCCGGGCCAGTGTCCCAGTGGTTTAATGCCGCTGAACTGGAGGAAAACACTGACAACCCCCCCGCCAATTATGGAAGACAGCGCCCCTGCAGCAGTTCCCCGTCTCCAGAAGAACGCCCCAAAAATTGCAGGCACGGTAACCAGCAATCCCGCCGAAGATGCAACGGACAGCACCGCAATCAAACCCAGCTTTAGCCGGGCAAACATCAACGCCAAAAGCGCAATCACCGGAATGGCAAGTTTTCCAAACACCAATTGTTTGCTTTCGTTGGTATCAGTGCCCGAATTAAAATTGCCGTATATATCTCTGGACACTACCGAAGAAAGCGTCAACAGGATGGAATCAGTAGTAGATATGGCTGCAGCGGTAATACCTACCATCACTACCAGAGCCAAAGCTTTCGGTACTATGGGTAAAGCCAGTAAAGTCGGGGTGGCAAGGTCGGCGTTTGCCAAATTGGGCAATAAAACTTTTGCACTGAAACCCCAGATAATTGAAATAAGCGTGTAAATGAGACCGAAAAGCAAAAATCCCATCACTGTAGCCCTCATGCTTTTCATGGATTTGGGAATAAACAACCGCTGACTTACCTGAGGGTTGGTAATACTAAAGAAAAACCAGGGTACACTCAAACCCAAAAAGGTTTTAAAAGAAAACAAGCCAGGTCCCGGAACTACCAACCAGTCCGGATACTGAGTTTCCATGCTTTTAACCAGACCGCCAAAACCACCCAGACCCTTGAATACCACTGTAAACACCACAAACAGAGAGGTGATAATCATTAACAGCGACTGCAAAGAATCCGTCCATGCCACTGAACGAAGACCGGCAATCCAGGCCCACACAACTGCCAGTACGGTGGCAATCAGCACACCGGTCATAAAAGGCACACTACCATTTGACATCCCGGAAACCAAATAGCCCACCCCCATCAGTTGAACCGCACTGTAAGGTATCAGAAAAATACAGTATGCCACAGCGGTCACCACAGCAATTGCCCTGCTGCCATACCGGTCACCCAACATTTCCGCCGGCGTAACGTAATTGTATTTCTTGCCTACCAGCCAAAAACGCGGCCCAAAGAAAGCAACCAGTACCAAACCGGACAAGTAAATAAGTTCAAATCCCATTGCTCCTACCCCACCTTTAAAGGTGAGTCCGGCCAATCCAACCATCATAAAAGCGCTGTACGTAGTGGCACTATAAGTTAACGCCCCCACAAAACCGCCAATAGTACGGTTGGCCAGGAAATAGTCGGTCATACCCCTGCCCATTCCCTGCCTGGCTGCGTATGCCACAATTGTTCCCAGGACTATATAAATACCCAAGGCAATATAAATGTAAATTTGCTTCACTTCAATCCCTCCACCGTGCTGTGATAATACCTACCGCTGCAATCGCCAAAACCGCAAAAATGAACCAAAATAAAAACGCACCATTAAACCTGGGTACTTTTGCCAGCAGCGTATAGGGAACAATAAAAGCGGCTGCAACCAACAGTAAAAAAAAGACCGACCATGCCTTTCTTATCTGCTCCAGTTTTTCGTCCCTACCCGTTTTTGACCTCTCTTCTGCTTTGGTTGTGGTCACGCTTACACCCCTTCTTTCCGTTATCGTAACCGGCGGCAGTTTTACTGCATTTACAGGTGTCTTTACATATGCAGGTAAAAAAACACATGCCGCCAACTCTTAAGTTAATAGTAGTATAACAAAACCACTCTCCTTGGACAATAAAATATGTTTGGTCAATCCTCATTTTTTAACAGCAGACATGCTTTCCCCAACTGTTTTTCTATCTCGGTAAAGGTTTCTTCATTATCTGCCCTGATTGTATGCAAGTGCACTCCTTCAGTTAACGAAGAAAGCAAGGAAGCACCGCTTTGCTCTATTTTCCGGCAAAAATGTTCCACATCAGTACGGGATTTCAACATTAGAGAGCCGGAAATTTGCCCGTAAAACGGATGCTCAACAATCACATCCTCGACGGTACCGCCGCAATCCACAAAGATATTTAGCTCCCTTTGCGTTTCTTGCCTGTCATGGCGGCAGGCAAAAGTACGCCGCAGCGGTTGATATTGATTGGCGGAAAAAAACATATATCCCCGGGGAGTAGCAATTATCTCCTTACCCTGAGCTCGCAGTAAAGCAATGTCCTGTACTATTACCTGGCGGCTGACTGAAAATTTTTCCGCCAGTTCGGAACCGGTAACCGGGTGGGAAGTGGCTGTTAACAACTGAATTATTTGTTCGCGCCTTTTACCGGCATCCACAGGCAGCACCCCCGTACTACTCAGTCTCCACTCTACTTAAAAACTTCTCTGCATCAACCACAAACCGCTGGTGTTCACCGTCGCCAATTTTTGCTTTTCCATCAAAAGCTTCCACTTGAAAAACCAGGCGACGCCCGTCGATTTCCTTCAGATAGGCCTTGGCTTCCACTGCCATCCCCAGGGAAGTGGCTGCCAGATGCCTTACCGCTACAAAAATGCCGACGGTGGTCTTGCCCTCGGAAAGAAGCGGGTCCACCGCACTTAAAGCGGCACATTCCATCAAGCCGATCATGGCCGGGGTAGCATACACATCCACCTGCCCGCTGCCATACGCCCGGGCAGTATTGTTTTCCGTAACCGTATCCCGGGCTATCCCTTTTAAACCAATTTTTAGCTTATCCATTAAGTACCCCCTCCTGGTTTCTTATAAAGTTAATAATCTGCCCGGGACCTATACCCGGGCAAATTGCTGCTATAAATTCTCTTCGTACAACCAGCTCTCCGCGCTCTTATCGTAAGACAATATTTCTTCCTCGCTAAAATAGATTTTTATTTCCCGCCTGGCACTTTCCACTGAATCCGCGCCGTGTATTACGTTTCGCCCGATATCCAGGCCGTAATCACCACGGATTGTTCCGGGTGCCGCTTCCAGCGGATTGGTTTTACCCATCATCCGGCGGGCTGCAGTTACGACATCTTTGCCTTGCCACACCATAACCACTACCGGCCCGGAGGTGATATATTCCAACAAACCGGCGAAAAACGGCTTGTTTACGTGCTCTTGATAATGCTCTCTGGCTTGTCCTTCACTTAGTCGCATCAATTTCATGGCTACCAGTTTATAACCCTTTTCCTCAAACCTGCTGATAATTTTCCCAACCAGATTTCGCTGTACACCATCGGGCTTGACCATAATATAGGTTTGCTCCATAATGCCCCTCCTCTCACTTACCTGAATCTAAATGTTATTACCGGGTCGGGCCCGCCAATAGGCGCATGCGGGCACCCGGCACCGCCGTTATCTTCCTTGGCGGACTTGCCAGACGGCTCTTTATCACCTTTTCCATCCTGCTCATTTTTCTCAAGGCCGTTGAGTAATTCCTGAAACTCGTCAGCCTCCAATGTTTCTTTCTCCATGAGAGTTTTCGCAACCAAATGCAGTCTATCTATGTTATCCAGCAGTACCTGCCTGGCCTGGTTGTAACGCTCATCCATAATGTGTCTGGCTTCTTTATCAATGGAAAATGCTATCGCTTCACTGTAGTTGCGGTCCCGGGCAATATCCCTGCCCAAAAAAATCTGTTCCTGCTTTCTACCGAAAGTAAGGGGACCCAATTCATCGGACATACCGAATTCGGTAATCATCTTGCGCACTAAATCGGTGGCCCTTTCCAGGTCGTTTTGGGCACCGGTACTGATTTCTTTAAGGACCAGTGCTTCGGCAACCCTGCCGCCCAAAAGCATGGTCACCTGGTCCATTATCTGCGATTTGGTCATGTAACGCCTGTCTTCTTCCGGTAGTAAAAGCGTATAGCCGCCGGCCCGGCCCCGGGGAATAATGGACACCTTATGCAGCGGGTCGGTGTTGGGCAAGTAATGTCCCAACAAGGCATGCCCTGCTTCGTGATAAGCAACCAGCCTTTTTTCATAATCACTGATAACCCGGGATTTTTTCTCCGGCCCGGCTATTACTCGTTCCACAGAGTCCTCCATGGCTTCCATGGTGATTTTTTTGCTTCCACGACGGACAGACAACAGCGCCGCTTCGTTAATCAGGTTGGCTAAATCAGCGCCGGTAAAACCAGGGGTGCGCCTCGCCAATACGCCCAAATTCACATCGTCCGCCAGGGGCTTGCCCTTTACATGTACCTTTAAAATGGCTTCCCTGCCGGTGATATCCGGCACGTCCACCGTAATCTGGCGGTCAAACCGGCCGGGACGCAGCAATGCCGGGTCGAGAATATCCGGACGGTTGGTGGCAGCAATAATAATAATACCCTCGTTGGCTGCAAAGCCATCCATTTCTACCAGCAGCTGGTTCAGCGTCTGTTCCCGCTCATCGTGGCCGCCGCCCAAACCGGCACCACGTTGCCTACCCACGGCATCTATCTCATCGATAAAGACGATACACGGTGAATTTTTCTTGGCCTGTTCAAATAGGTCTCTTACCCTGGAAGCGCCGACACCCACGAACATTTCCACAAAGTCTGAACCGCTGATGGAAAAAAACGGCACGCCCGCCTCACCGGCCACCGCCCTGGCCAGCAGGGTCTTCCCTGTGCCGGGCGGCCCAAAAAGCAGTACTCCCTTGGGAATGCGCGCTCCCAGTTCGTTAAACTTTTTCGGGTTTTTCAGGAATTCGATAATCTCTTCCAGTTCTTCCTTGACCTCATCGGCGCCGGCCACATCGTCAAAAGTAACACGTTTCTTTTCCTCGGTATGTAGCTTGGCCCGGCTTTTACCAAACTGCATGACCCTGCTGCCGCCACCCTGGGTCTGCTGCATTATAAAAAAGATCAAGCCCACCAAAAGCAGAATCGGCAAGAATGTACCCAGTAAATTTGTCCACCAGGGCGGTTCCGGAGCAGGGTCGGTTTTTACTTCAACCCCCTTTTCCCGCATCAAAGCAAGCAGTTTTTGGTCTTCAACAGTTTTGGCGGTAAATTTCGTCCCGTCCCTCGTGGTACCGCTGATGCGGTAAACATCTCGCTCCACTATCACCTGCACTTCTTCTACCTGTCCCTGTTGAACGGCTTTATATATTTGTGAATAATTCCAAACTTGTGCTTCCGCCTGTTGCGGAGTAGTCCATTTAATGATGGATATTGCTATCAGGACTATCAGCAAATATATAGCCAGGTTTTTAAAAATACCCCTCAATCATTACCCTCCTCCCGCAGTATACAAACAATCAATATAATGCGGTATTTTATCACAGTTTAATCCTATTTTCAAACCAGATAACTTATTCTTCCCGTTGCCAGGGAATGTTGAAAAATTTGGACTACCATTAAGATTTTAGTTCCTATTTGCTCGAAATTCCAAAAGTTTTTGAGAGTTTTGCGTCACCCTGGCCCGGTGACTGATTGCGTAGCCGACCACCCAGAGAATTTCACTTTTAGCATCCACCAGCAGCGGAATTTTATCCCGCTCCCTCCAGGGTACCTTTCGGTCAATAAAAAAATCTTTTAATTTTTTTTCCCCAGGAGCACCGAGAGGGAAAAAACGGTCCCCGGCCAATCGTGTACGCACGGTTATGGGAAACTCCACCTTATCTTTATCCAGAACTGCCTGCAAATTATTACCCGTAAATGCCGGCGGCATTTCGCCGAAATTGGACGTGATGGTCAGCCCCGCTTCCCGGATGGTAATTTTGCCGGGGACTTCCAGGAGATAAGAAAAACTTTCTCCTTTATTGTTATCATCTTTACCCTTCCTTAACACGAATATTGCGTAACTTTTTTCCAGGATTAAATTGCCGGGCAAAGTCAGGCTCTTGCCCGTTTGCCCCCCTTTAACAAAGTCAAGGACTCGCTCTACATGATAAAAATCCAAGGAAGTATTGTTGATTTCCCTGGCTGCCAAGCGCAATAAACGTTTTTTAACCGCCGGGTGCAATTCATTAAAACCCTGAATATCAACAGATAACTTGCCCTCTTTTTGTTCACACAAACACCGTAAATTTTTCAAGGCCAAACTATCCAGGAAAGCGTTTTCGGCTTGTAAAATATCCGCTGTCTGCACCAGCAACGTTACCAACCGGGGATTATATTCTTTTTGCAAAAGCGGAATTAACTCGTTTCTTATTTTGTTACGCCGGTAAACACTCTTTTCATTACTGGGGTCATACCGCCACTTTAGCTTCTTTTCCCGGCAGTAGTGTTCAATATCCGCACGCTCAACTGCCAGTAACGGTCTGATTATTTTCCGGTGCAGCGGCAACATTCCTGCCAAACCTTCCGGCCCACTCCCCCGCAACAGGTTATGCAGAACAGTTTCCGCCTGGTCATTCATATGGTGCCCCAGTGCCACCTTGTTGCAGGAAAATACACCTGACAAACGTTCCAAGTATGCGTAGCGCACCTCCCTGGCGATTTCCTGGGTAGAAACGGAATGTCCGCTTAAAAGAGAGGGAATATCCACCGAAGCATAAGTAACCGGAAGGCCCAGGGAGCAAGCAAACTTTTCCACAAAAAAAGCATCCTGCAAACTCTGCTCACCGCGAAACATGTGATTTAAATGGGCCACATGCAACCTAATTCTGAAAACTTCCTTCAACTGCCACAAAATGTCCAATAAAACCATAGAATCAGGCCCACCGGATACCGCCACCAAAACTGTGTCTCCCTGCTGCAGCATATTGTATTTTTCAATGAAATCCCTAACTTTGTCAAGCATATTAAAACCTTTTTCCTTTAAAAAAACCCGTCTGTCTTTATTTCGTCAAAAATTCCGGCATTCCTTCCACAATACTGTTTTTTCCCGCCGGTTTTCCATATCTTTCCCTGAAACAGAAAAAATAAAACTCCAAGCAGCCTTATGCCTGGAGTAGGTTGCGGTCAACGCGGGCCACCAGTAACGTAATATCGTCCGGAGCTTTCCCCTGGTTTTGCTTCAAAGTAGACTCCAACAACATCTTGGCAATTCGTTGAGGGTCATCGTTTTTTATCTCCTTTAAAGCCTGCATCAACCCCTGCTCCCCTGCCTGCTGGTCCAAAACCCCGTCTGAAGCCATTACCAATATATCACCTAATTGCAGCTCTTCTTTCAAGCTTTCCACTTCAATATTTTTTAATATCCCAATAGGCAAATTGCCCCGCGAAATCGTTTCTAGCCGGTGCCCCCGCTTTATCCAGCTGGGCGCCGCACCGATTTTCACAAATTCACATTCGCCGGAATATAAATCCACCATGGCCAGATCCAAAGTAGTGAAGCTATCGCCTGTTGACCGCATGGCCATAATTGAATTAACTGTTTTCACCGCCACCTCCGTAGAAAAGCCGGTTTCCAGTAATTTATACAGCAAATTTACAGTGACACTGCTTTCTTTGGCTGCTTTGGGCCCCACTCCCATACCGTCACTGATAAACAGCGCCCGTTTTCCTTCCTGTAAATCAAGAGTAGCTACTTTGTCCCCACAGATAGCAGTGCCTTTTTTGGCCCTTTGCGCAATACCGATTTCCAAGTGGTAGGTCCAGGACGGAATTAACCGCAGCTGGCAGTTTGCAGCCCCCGAATGGATGGGACATACACGCCTGTCCACCGCATAAGGTCGCCCAATCACTCTGGAAACAACCGGTACGATTTTACCGCGACACAACTCATTGCCGCCGCAAGGCCTGTGCTTTACATTTATTTCCAAGTTCTTCCGGCCGCGCCTGTAAACGCCAAGCTCAAAGTATACAACCCCTTCTTTGCTCAATTCCCTGGCTAAAACCATCTCCAAATCCCCTCTCTTCTCCACTTCCAACATTAAGGAATCTACCAGTTTTTCCATCACTTCAGCTATTCCGCTTAGCTGTAATGCCACCAAATCCTTGCTTTCTTCCAGCCTGCGCCGCCAAAACCGGTCCACTTGATAAGTTTCCAGCAAAAAGTTAACCGCCGTAGCTATCTCCCCGGCCCGGGTACATCTGCTGTTAATGTTTGCGGAAATATCCTTCCTGGATACCCTGCCGTTGTTTTCTGCAAGGATAAACAGCCGCAGCAAATTTTTATAAGTGCTGTAAAAATCCGTTCGCCAGCATTTGTTGGTCATTGGACACTGATTACATACCTTGTCTATAATTAAATCCATGATATTGGCCATATCGTCATCCAAGCTTGTTTCCAAAGTGGTCCCGGCAGTTTCACTGAAACTTCCGGCCAATTCGGAAAAAACTTTCGCCAGGTCTCTCACCTTTTTGCCGCTGATACCCGCCAGTTGAGTATGTATTTCAGCATCACGGCTGCTGACGAACAATCCTGCCAACTGTTTTTGCCAGCCGGGAACCACCAACAGCAAAGCGGCAGAGGCAATGAGAATTTCTCCAAACCGGGTAATTGTAGCGGCCCGGTCCAATAAATATACGGAAAATATCATATTCCCGAGAATGTATCCCCCGGCTACCCCCAATTTACCGTAATCATAGAAAATCCCGGCCAAAAAACCACCTAAAGCAAAGGCTCCTGCCATTGCCGGAGCTGCAATCTTGGTTATGCCGGGAACAATTCCCACCAGTGTTCCTGCCGCCGCGCCGGCACCGGCACCTCCGCCTAAAGCAACCAGCATCACCAAAAAACTCCCCGCCAATCGCTGCAAGGAAAAACTTACCATATCAATATCTCCCATTCCGATTAAGACGCCAATTACTGCAATTATCAGGCACAAGGTTTCTTCCGGAGCAAGCGCCCGTAACCCTCGTTTGCTCTCCAAAGCATTTAACAACAATGTAAATGCCGCTGCCAGCGCTCCGGCAAAGACTCCTTCAAAAATAATTGTTACCCAACGATAAATCGTAGCCTCACTGAAAATACTCCAGAGGCCTTTAACCAGGATAATGGCAACAAACGCCATCAAGGAGGCAACCAGCCACCGCCGTTCATATTTTATGGGATAAAGGCTGCCGGTAGCGGTTAATAAAAGCATTACAAATAGATGTTCCCATGCAAGCATCCCGTGTAGTTGCGTAAACATTCCCACCAATACAGCAATAAGCACCGGAGGAAGACTGCTTCTGCGAACGCTGGTTACGGCAATTAAATAAGCCGGCCCAAAAGGCATCAATTCACCTAACATCACCGCTCTCCCCAAAAAAAACGCTGCCGCAACCAGGAAAAGGCCTTTAAAGGAAAAATAGCCCACCAGGTTTTGCCACAGGCGCCCGGCAGCGGAGCCCAGCTTGGTACCGGCATAGTCTCCAAATTTATTAGTGGTTTTTACCCGCTTTTTCCTTTCTGTTTTCTTATATTCCCTGCGGTAAGGATAAACATCTGTTTCATTGTACATTTTTGCCACCGCCCTTTACTATCCCATTATAGAACAAGCATACTGCAATCTTTGTCGGGGACAGGCGGCTAAACAAACGTAATTTCCGACAAAAATACAAAAAACCTCGCATTACGCGAGGCTAAAAATTTAAATTTACCCACAGGATGAGCCCCTCAAGCACCACTACAAACCGGTGAGCGGTCTCATAACCAACAGGATGTCAACGTTGGTAGCGGTGGTAGGACTCGAACCTACGACTCTACGGGTATGAACCGTATGCTCTTACCAACTGAGCTACACCGCCAAAAACTAATGGTTGCGGGGGCAGGATTCGAACCTACGACCTCCGGGTTATGAGCCCGACGAGCTGCCAGCTGCTCCACCCCGCACCGCACTTATAAAGTATGACGTATTTTAACTTTGTTGTCAAGAGGTAATCCTGCTTGCTAATTCAACATTAATTTGCTACCTGCAGCAAGTAGTACCAAGCCGGCAAACTTCCACCAGGTAAAAGACAGTTTCTCCAAACCAAACATCCCGAAATGATCTATCAGCAATGCCGTGGAAACCTGTCCCACAATAATGGCTGTAGTTGCCAGAGCTACTCCCACCTTGGGGATACTGGCAACCACCCCGTAAATGATTAAAACATTAATCAAACCACCCAAGTAGACATACCAGGGTGCCTGGGGTATTTTGGTAAAGTCGCCGTCCCCGAATCGAAACAATAAAATAACTGCCACCACTATACTCCCGATAACATGCACGATTAAAGTAGCTTCCATGCGCCCGATAACTTTGCCCAATACGGAATTTAAAGATCCTTGAACGGCCATTGCAATCCCTGCTGCACATGCAAGTAATAACGCAAAAACTTGTGCGGTCATAACATTGCTACCCCTTTTTCAACCATGGTCTTAAATAAATACCTTAATATTATAACCAAATAGCAGGAAACTACTCCGGAAACAAAAGCATTTCATGCCATTCGTTATTAAGTGATAATGCTTTCCGGGGCAAAAAAAACCGGCGCTCCAGGCACCGGTCTTTCGCTTGTACTTCCTGTCACACTACACACACCACTTGGTTAATTACATTATAGTCTGCAATTATGAAGAAACTGTGAAGAAACTGTAAAATAGATTTTAACATTTCATGTCCGAGTACTTGCTTATATTGCGGTTCAAGCTTTCGTGACAGTAAAGGTAAACCGGGTGCCGCGCCCCTCCTGGCTTTTCACGGTAATGGTTTCACCCATGGCTTCTACCAGTTTTTTGACTATGGCCAAGCCCAAGCCGGTACCCCCCTTGGAACGGGTGCGAGCCTTGTCGGTTTTATGAAATCTTTCCCAAATGGCCTGTAATTGTTCCTTGGGAATACCTATTCCTTCATCACAGACACTTACATATACCTTGTTTTTGTTACCCTGCGCCTTTAGTGTAATACTCTTGCCTGACGGGGTAAAACGGGTCGCATTATCCAACAAATTTACCAGTATCTGTTCCAAACGGTCCGGGTCAGTATTTACCCAAAATTCCTCCTCTCCCGCATCCAGACTGATTGCCAACTGCTTTTCTTCCAAACGGGGCATAAACTTTATTATAGTGCTGCGTAGCAGGCGGTTTAGCTCAACCTTCCGGAAGGAAAGCTCTACTTTACCCGCTTCAATCCTTGCCAAATCCAGCAAATCATTGACCAAGCGTGTCAGGCGGTTTGTTTCTTTGCTAACAATTTCCAGATAATGGCGCTGGTCTTCACCGGTAATGGTCCCATCCAAAATGCCGTGGACGAACCCCTTGATTGAAGTCAAGGGAGAGCGTAACTCGTGCGAAACATTAGCAATAAACTCCCGGCGCATGTTTTCCAACTGCTGTAACTGGCGAGCCATGTAATTAAAACTTTCCGCCAGCTGACCGATTTCGTCCCTGTTATAGACTGTCACCTGTTCGTCAAACTTACCTTCTGCCATTGCCAAAGCAACTCTGCTGATTTCATGCAACGGGTAGGAAATACGCCGCGACATCAAATAGCTGATTAAAATTGCGCAAAGACTCGTGATCAGCGCCGCAATAAAGATCAGGCGGTATACCTGGTGCAGGGTACTTTTAATACCATATATGGGTGAATGTAAAAATATCGCTCCCGCCACCTCATCCTCTAAAAACAGCGGTACTCCCACAGAAATAACCGCCACTTCAAACCGGTTGCCAAAAAAGCCGGTACGTGTCACCACATTGGCCTTTAAAACCTGCTCCATATCCTCAGACTCCAGATGGTTGGTAAACCATTGTTCTTCTCCGGGCCGGGAATCCAGATAGACCAAACCGCTGGTGTCCACCAGCCAGATTTCCGCATTTAAAGAACGGTCTATACCGCGCAGGGTGGAGTTAACCTGTTCAAAACTCATTTGCCCCTGCCGCCTTTTAAGCAGGATGTTATTTATTCTCCGGCCGGCGTCCAGCAATTCCTGCTTGCGTTCATTTAAATAGAAATTTTGAAATAACTGGGAAAATAGCAGGCTAAGAACAATCAAAGTAATTAAAATGACCACCAGATACGTGGTCATCAATTTGCCAAAAATACTGCGGAAGACAATCATTGCCTCACCTCAAACTTATAACCAACACCCCAGACGGTCTTGATATTCCACGGCTGCTCGGACTTTTCCAGTTTGCCGCGCAGTCTTTTCACATGAACATCAATAGTCCGGGTATCTCCTAAATAGTCGTAACCCCAAACTTTTTCAATCAACTGTTCCCTGGTAAACACCTGGTTGGGATTAATGGCTAAAAAATAAAGCAGTTCAATCTCCTTTGGCGCCAATTCAATGGGTTCACCGTTTAGTTTCACCAGGTATTCCTGCAAATCTATGATCAGGTTAGGAAACGTCACCTGCTTTTTCACCGGCTTGGCGGGTTGGTACCGCCTGAAAATGGCTTTAATGCGCGCTGTCAGCTCCTTCGGCTCGAAAGGTTTGACAACGTAGTCATCAGCGCCCAACTCAAGCCCCAAAATTTTATCAAAACTTTCGCCTTTGGCGGATAACATTAAAATGGGTACATCACTAATTTTTCGAATTTCCCGGCATACTCCCCAACCGTCCATTTCCGGCATCATGATATCCAATACTATCAAGTCGGCACCCTGTTCCCGAAAAATCTTGATAGCCTCATTTCCGTCCGCAGCCGCGATAACCTGATAACCTTCCTTTTCCAAATAAAGCCTCACAAGTTCCCGAATATGCTCGTCATCGTCCACAACCATTACGCGCACCTTTTCTTCACCCATTATGCCGCTCCTCTCCAAGTGGTGAATTTTCTCAGTATAACAATCCTCCGGTTGGAAAAAAGTAAAATAGAAACATATTAACAACCCAGGGGGGGAAAAGATGCGTAAACTGTTTCTTTACACATCTGCCATACTAACCCTGCTTACTTTTATATTTTACGGTATTGACGGTGCTGAAGCAAGTCCAGTAGTTACCAATCATTTTCAGAACGAGGGTTGTGCCGATATCAACCGCACCCTCATTTTGACAGATCCGCCCATACAGGGTGAAGATATCCTGGAACTTCAGGAACGGTTGGTGGAACTGGGCTATCCCGCCCCCACCAACGGTATTTACGATGAACAAACCGCAAGGATAATAAAAAGCTTCAAGGCAGCCAATAATCTGGAAGCAAATACGGAAGTGGGCCCCCTGACATGGGAGAAATTGGGCCGGGGCGTTCATCCGTCCACAAGCACGAAAAAACCGGGTAAGCCGGAACAACCCGTGCAATTACTGATTGAAGTAACCAAACAACAGCTTACGGTATATTCCGGCAACAAAGTTTTTTTAACCTTTAAAGTAGCGGTGGGGAAACATCACACCCCCACGCCTCATGGAGAATTTAAAATTGTCAGCAAGGGTGCTTGGGGCGGCGGTTTCGGTGCCAAGTGGAACGGCCTCAACGTTCCCTGGGGGACATTCGGTGTTCACGGCACCAACAAACCCTGGTCCATCGGTCGTTACGCATCCCACGGCTGTATCCGCATGTTCAATGAAGATGTGGAAACACTTTTCGCCTGGGCGCCAATCGGCACACCGGTAAAAATCATCAACAAAAATTTGCAGCCACCGCAGAAAATCTCACGCACTTTAAAGCCCAAAACTTCCGGCCAGTCCGTAGTATTTGCCCAGGAAGCACTGAAAAACAAGCGCTTTTTACTGGGTATGGCTGACGGGATTTACGGTGTAAATACCGCTATCGCCGTGAGTTACTTCCAGGCATTCAACAATTTACCTGTCACCGGTGAGATTGACCTGGAAACTTATGAAGTACTGATGTCAAAGGAGCAGTAAAAACATGTCTTTGACCACTGAAAAACTATTGGAAAAGTTAAAAGAGGAAGGGAGTTTCCAGGAATATTACCGGTACCTCGGCCAGTTTTACGGTGTGCCGGAATACGGGACTCATTTCAACCTGCATATCCGGGACGAGGCATGTACCGTAGCCAGCCGGGATGACGACTTTGCCCTTACCGCTTTAAAGAGTGACCTCCAGCACAAGTCTCTGGAAAAAATATCCTGGATTGCCGAGGCGGAAGCCGAATTTACGTCAAAGCCTTACCTGGCAGCTTTGGACAGGTACTACCGGCTAAATGCCAATACGTACGACAATAAACAGGACCTTCAGGAAGCAGTTCGCAACTTTGAAAAAATACATAGTGGGAAAGCCAGTTTCGTCTATGCCCCGGAACATGAACATAAAGAAGACTGACGCAGTTGCGTACTAATCAAGCCGTACAACAAATCGGTCTCACTGACAATAAGTTCACCGGCCTGCAAGTTATCAAGTATTACCCAAAGTATCCGGGTTCCCGCCACGATGATATCGGCACGCTCAGGTTGCAATCCTGTTACCTTTTTTCTTTCCGGCAACGGAAGCGCAGCCAAATAATGCAGCATTCCCTGTATATCAGCCCGGGACAGCCTGGTACCATGGACCTCTTCAGGGTTATAGACATGCAGTTTCTTTTTAACGGCAGCCAGGGTGGTAATTGTACCACCAACCCCAATTAAGATTTTTTCACCGGGGTTTGCAATAATTTCTCTGAGTGTTGGTCCGAGAAGACGTTTCATATCCAAAAGAGTACTGCCGTTTTCAGTACATCTTACTGCACCCAGCTGGTGGCTTCTGGCCGTAATTCCCCCGTCTAGCAGATACGTCAGCTCCGTACTGCCACCGCCGACATCCAGCACCACTGCTTTTTCCCTACCAATCTCTTGCAAACCTGCCACGGCCCCTACAAACGACAGCTGCGCCTCCTTAATGCCGGAAATAACTTCCAAAGCTATACCGGTCTCTTTTTCAATGTACCGGAGAAATTCTTCCCCGTCCGCGGCATCCCGAATTGCACTGGTAGCCACACCGGCAACTTTTGTTACCTTCAATTCTTTTAATAGCTTACTACAATCATGGAGAGCAGCCAGCGTACGCTGCTTGGCATTTTCCTGAAGATAACCGGTACGGCGCAGCCCCTCGCCGATGCGGGTAATTTTCTGATATGTTTTTAAGGGAATGATATTTTCATCCCTTACCCGGGCAATAAGCGCCCGTAGGGAGTTGGTCCCCAAATCAATACTGGCATAAACGGGCATGTTTTTTGTCCCCCTTGAAAGTAAAGTGTCAGTGTAACCTTGTCTGCTATGCAAACATGTCCACTGCCTGCCACTGCATGATACAGTAAAAAAGCACCTGTTAAGGTGCTTAAAATCTACCTCTGCCGCCGCGTTTTGCGTCAGTATTCCGCTTTAAATCCTGTTGTCTTTCATCACTTTCTTTTAAAAATTTGGCCAATTTATCTTCAAAGCTCGCCTTGGTTTTGGGGCGCTGATGTTTCTTAAAGGGACTGTAGTCCGGTTGTGCCTGCTTAATAGACAAGCCAATCTTGCCGCTTTTGTCGATATTAATAACTTTAACTCTGACTTTTTCGCTTTCTTTCACATAATCTTTAACATTTTTAACATAAGCATCGGCCACTTCAGAAATGTGAACCAAGCCTGTAACCCCGCCGGGTAGCTCTACAAAAGCACCAAATTTGGTAATGCCGGTCACTACCCCTTCAAGTATATTGCCTACTGCAATAGACATACGAAAAAATATTCCTCCTATCATTTTTAACATTAGTAACATTATATCCCGGCGAAGCCAAAGTGTCAATAAGACCGCGCGCCAGAAGGGTTAGTCCCGGATATCCCGGTTTTTGTCAGTTTCTTTCAACGGTTTAGCGTCTCCGGGGAAAGCAGGTACCATTATTGTCTCCCCTGGTTTGACCAAGCCCAGTTCCTCCCTGGCCAGTTTTTCAATATAAGCATCGGTCTGCACCAGCCTCACTTTCTCAATTAAAGCCCGGTTTTCTCTTTCCAGGGCATGCAGCTCTCGTTCCAGTGCCGATTTCTTCAAATTCAGCTGGTGAATCTGGTAATAGACCCGTCCAAAGGAAAATAATATGTAGCCCAATACCAGTAAAAGCACCAGCGACCCCAGTTTCCATTTAAATCGCCGGCGACGTTTTTTTTGCACCCGGGGCGGAGGTGGTTGGTAGCTTTCTTTGACAGATAATTTATATGCTTCCATTTACGCTTCCTCCTCTTCCACAAAGATTCCCAGGGCATCACCCGGCAAAACAATTACCACCTGGTATCCCTTGGAGCGGGCCCGGTGTAACAGGGTAGCAACCGAGCTTGCCGACAGTTTCAGTTGCTTGGCTATCTCCTCGGTAGACCTGCCCATCTCCTTCAGGACCACCACCTGGCGTTCCCGGAAACTCAGTTTTTCCACAGCGCGTATCTCAATTTTCATGTTCCATCCTCAGGTTTGTCCACAAGTTATCTACAGATTGTGGATAATTTTAGTACATTTATCTAGTTTCGCGCCGAGTGAAAAGATTCCTGCCGCTGCAGGGAATTTTCCTAAAAAATAACCCTGCAGATAAAACCGGAGAGCCACAAATTGTTGACAAAACGTTCAATATATCAGGGAAAGTCAAGTTCGCGGCTTGCGTAGTCTCCCCAGAGCGTTTTTACATCTTTGTTTGCAAATTTTGCTCAACCCGCGCAAAACTTGAAAAATACCGCTACATTTATACAAACTATAGGTAATCAAACCCAGGGGTATCCGAAATATTTTCTTTAACAGTCTGAACGGCAGTTTGACCAAGCGGCGGAAAACCTTGAGTAAACGACGGGTTAAATTAAATAAGTACAGCCAGAAATTAAAAAAATACTTGCTGGTTAAACCATAATAAATATAAGCGCCAATGCCGATACCGATCAGGACATACAAACGCACTTCACCCCAATTGATGCCCAACAGCATCAAGTACCCCACGATGGTGGCCAAAATCCAAAAAAACAGGTCACAAAGGTGAACTGCCCAGCGGGGAGGTTTTAAAAATACACGCAATGCCCGGTAGAAATCAAAAGAAAAAGCTATAGCGAAACCGACTGTCACAGTCCAAAAAAAATACTGCAACTGGGTCAATACCGGTATCATTTTCCCTCTCCCCCCAGTTCAGTTTCTCAAATCGGACATATTTTATTTTAATAATTTTTGTAAGATTCCCTTGCCCCTTCTTATCTGTGCTTCTTCCAAGTACTGGACGCAACTGATCTTGCCGGTGACAGATACCTTGCCTTCATCTAAATTAAGCTGATTTACGTTTAGGCCCTCGCCCTTTAACAGTAAAACGCCAAAGCTGGTGTTCAAAAGGATTTTTCCTTCATCAAAGCTGTCCACGTGTTTGACTCCAGTTACCGACAGTGACTTTCTATCCGTAAGTGTCAGCTGGTGCTCCTGGCTCATTGGGTAAACGCCTCCTTTCTTGATAAATGTATGTCCGTCAAAAACAAGTTATGACAAAAAAAAGAGAGGCGCTCGCGCCTCAATCCCATACCTTCTGAATTCTCACATCTTTAAAGAAGTAGTTGATAATCTCCTCCGGAGACTTGCCCTGCTGTGCCAGTGCTTTGGCACCCCATTGACTCATTCCTACCCCGTGGCCGTAACCCTTCCCGCTGATAACCAAATTGCTGCCCTTGACGGCAATGCTGTCAATCAACGTAGAACGCATTTTTGTGCTCCCCAAAGCCAGGCGTAAGGCCGGGCCGCTGACTGTAACTTTACCGACACGAATAGATGTAGCCCTGCCCGATGGGCCTTTTTTGATAATTTTCACACTATCAATACTCCCGGGGTCCTGCCCCGCCTTTTCTTTCACCGCCTGCCGCACTTGACGCAAGGGAAATGTAGCGGTCCAGGATTTGTTTTCTTCCACGGTAATGGCAAACCCGGGGTCTTTGACACTTTGAACGTACGGAGCTGGCTCTTTTTTAAACGCCAGCCCTTCTTGGGCCGAGGCAGCAGTTTTACCACCGCCGTCTGCAAAGAACCAGCCATTGATATAATTGCCCTTGTAGGTAACAACTTTACCCCTGGTTCTCGCCACTGCTTTTTCCACCCTGTCATTAATCTTGTCGGGGGCATAGGACTGAAATTCTTCTACACTGGTGGAAGCATTGGTCCCGTGCTCCTTGACACCACCTTGCTGAATTTTTTTTATGGTAAAAGTGCGAGCAAGAATTGCCTGGGCTGCAAGGGCTTCCACCGGCCAGAAAGTATCCATTTCCGCCGCCACTACACCTTTTAAATATTCCTCCATTTTTATTTCCTTTTTCTCACCGGTTTCATTAATAAAAAGCGTGATGGTAGGTTCTTTTCCACCAGGCCCCCGGGGCCTGGTTTGATTATCAGGCACGCCGGGTTTTTTAGCGGCATTGGGACAACCTGTTGCAGCAAGTACAAACACTGAAACTAAAGCAACCAAAAAAATATACTTGAGGGTATTCCTAAACATTCATTACTACCTCCTGTTCCCGGGGTTTATCCTTATTTTTTCCTTTAGGAAGTATTTAATGAATGGCAAATATTTACTGAAAACCTTGGCAGTTAGTCCCGTAAAAAAAATCAGGTTCCTGATGGAACCCGATCACCGCTCTCTTTAATTGACAGCATCCTTTAAAGTCTTACCGGCTTTGAACGCCGGAACTTTAGTAGCCGCAATTTTTATTTCTTCTCCGGTCTTGGGGTTGCGTCCGGTACGGGCAGCTCTTTCTCTTACTTCAAAAGTCCCAAAACCAACTAATTGTACCTTGTCACCTGCCGCTAAAGCATCTTTGATTGAATCCAAAAGCGCACTAACTACCTTCTCAGCGTCTTTTTTGGTAATCTCTGCTTTTTCTGCGACGCTGCTTACCAATTCTGTTTTGTTCAAGGCAATCCCTCCTAAGCATATTTTAACGGTACTCCTGTAGAAGTTACCTTAAAGACTATTCGCGATATTCTAGGAAATTCCTGCTGAAATCCCAAGTTTTTCATGTTTTTCCCCTGATTAGCCGGTATATTTTTTTGATTCCTGCCAGAGTTTTTCCAATTGTTCCAAATTTAATACCGCCAAAGCAGCGCCCTGCTCCCGTACTTTCTTTTCCATATACCGAAAGCGCCCGATAAATTTGTTAACCGCCTGTTTTAGCACCTCCTCGGGTTCCAATTTCAGCAATCTGGTGACATTAACCACCGAAAATAATAAATCGCCTATTTCTTCCTTTATTTTCACCATGTCTTTTTCTGTTACTGCTTCCGTAAGTTCTGTTACCTCTTCGAAAACTTTCAGCAACGCCTCTTCAGGCCTGTCCCAATCAAAGCCAACCCGGGCCGCCTGGGACTGGGCCTTCTCCGCCAGCATCAAGCCGGGCAGGGCCAAAGGAACGTTTATAATACTATCCTCTTTTGTACCCTCTCGCTCCCTGGCCTTAATTTCCTCCCACTTATGTAGCACCTCCCCGGTATTGGTAACTTCCGCTTCACCAAACACATGGGGGTGACGGCGCACCATTTTCGACACTATTCCCGCTAGTACATCATTCATGTCAAAGCAACTGTTTTCCTTGGCTATTTGCGCGTGAAAAACAACCTGCAGTAGTAAGTCTCCCAACTCCTCACACAATTTATTCATATCTTCCTGGTCGATAGCATCTGCTACCTCATAAGCTTCTTCGATTACGTAACGCCTTAAAGACCGGTGGTTCTGACGCCTGTCCCACGGACAACCGTGCTCACCCCGCAGGGTAGCCATGATATCGGTTAAGGGGTCCAGCGGTACATTAGAGGTTTGCCTCTCTTCTGCTGCCGGAATATATACGCTGGTCAAATGATCCACCCAGTTGTGCCTGTCCAGTTCATAAAGAGGCAGCCACATTTTTTCTTCCATCCCTGATATGCCTGCCGCTCTGACCAAACAAACCTGCATGTCATCAGGATATTTTTCCATTAAAGTAAGTTTCAAATCGGAACAAACCCGGCGGTTATAGGCTTGTAGCACCAGCAGCACCCGGGTCGGGTCCAAGTGCTTCCCATCCATACTCAAGGCATCAACTACTGTTACTCCCTTTCCGTCAACAGGGTCCACGCCCAAAAATGCAAAAACCGCATCGATACAGCTCATGGCGGGATAAATGCGGGCTTCCACCGCAGGGTCAGCCGTCAAAAGCTTTACCGTATCTTCCGCCACCAGCGGGTGGCCGGGTACGGCATAAGAGACGGGCCCCCGGGCAGACATCTCTTTGAGCCTTGCCACTATCTGGCGGTAAAGACCGGTAAAGTCCCCAGCCTGTTCATAAAGGCTGTCAAATGTTTGGTATTCTATTCCCTGTTCGCTTAAATGTTTCGCCACGGGATGCTTGCCGGTCCGCAGCCACAAATTTTCCGCTTCCCGTAAACGGTTTAAGTTTTTTACCGGCAGGCAATTAAAATCACCGGGGCCCAGACCAATGATTTCTATCATACTCTCACCTCACAATTCCCGACCTCATCAGTATTTTTGTCAGTTTGGCGCCAATAACAGAAAACAGCTTAAAATTTTGCAGTCTATAAATACCCCTGCCCTGACACCATTTTTTAAGGCGGCATTTGCGCCGCCTTAAAATTCTATATTATTTATTGTTCCATTTGTTTTGCCAAAAACCCTGCAGCGGTTTCCGCCAATTTCAATTCCATATCACCCATTTTTACGTTTGGTTCTTTGGAACAGAGAATAACGGCGCCAATGGGATCGCCTTCAGCAATTATCGGCGCCACTACTTCCGCCGAATACTTGCAAGGTGCATTTTCATCTTCTGTTGCGCAGATTTGACAGTAACCATGCTCGCCGGGGTTGTTAATCAATATTGATTTTCTTTCCTCCATTACTCTTTCCACAGCCGGCCCTACCGGTTTGTTTAGAAACTCCTTTTTGGGCGCCCCTGCTACCGCAATTATATTATCCCGGTCAGCTATACAGGCAATATGTCCAATAGCTTCATAGAGGGAATCAGCATACTCCTTGGCAAAGTCACCCAACTCACCAATAGGAGAATATTTTTTTAATATTACTTCGCCTTCCCGATCAACAAATATTTCCAGCGGGTCACCTTCACGAATTCTTAACGTCCTACGAATTTCTTTGGGAATAACAACTCTTCCTAGATCATCAATGCGCCGAACAATTCCTGTTGCCTTCATCGACTGTTATCCCTCCTTTTCGTCAACTTGAAAGCCATTAAGTCTTTTGTCTCCTGTTTACTGATAGTATATATCTCCGGTTTAGTATTTATTCATTTTTTTCCAACCTATCATTAAATATTTTGCGGGAAAAATATTGCCCGTAAAAAGCCACCGTTTATTCGGTGGCTTTTTCAAGGTATTTTTCAATTTCTGCACTGGCTTTAAGATTTTCAAAATAGTCTTTGAAAGTTTTTCCTTTTACGTCACTCAACAGTTTTTCTTCTATTTGCCCTTTTAACTTTTCAAAGGTATCCAGTTTTTCTTCAGCCTTGATAATGTGGTAACCAAATTGGGTTTCCACTGGCTCTTTGCTAAATTCGCCTTCATCCAACAGGAAAGCACCGTCAACAAACTCCTGAACAAAGTTCGAATTTTTCTTGGTAAAGTACATATCAATCAAGCCGCCGTTCTTGGCAGAGGTGGTATCGTCAGAGTTTTCTTCAGCCAATTTGGCAAAATCCGCACCGTTTTCCAACTGTTTAATCAATTCTTCCGCTTTTTCTTTTGCCTGCTGTTTTTCTTCTTCCGTCGCTTTCCCCTCCTGAGCCAAGACTAAAATGTGGCTTGCCTTCATCTTCACCAGGTTGTCCTTGTTTTCATTATAGTAATCCCGCACTTCCTGCTCGGTAACCTTAACCTTGGCAGTAACCGCATTAAACAGCGCATCCTCGGTTAACTGGTATTTAAAGTATTCCTTCAATGCTTCTTCGGTAAGATTTTGCTGCTGGAGAATTTGCTGGAACATTTTCTCATCGGGAAATTGACTCTTAATCTTTTCCAGATGTTCCTCCGCCTTGACATCATCCACTGTCAAACCCCTTTTTTCTGCTTCAGCATACACCAATTTTTCTTGAATCAACTGTTCCAAAGCTTCCTTTTGCAAGCCTTTGTCAAACATTTCCTGCTGTTCCTTGCTCAGGTTGGCTCCCTGGTGCCCTGCGGAGGACTGCATCCTGCTCACCCTTGTAGCCAACTCTGACCGGGTAATCTCTTCTCCGTTAACTTTGGCTACAACGTTACTGTCTTTTTTTCCACAACCCACGACCAGCAAAGCAAGTACTAACAATAAACCGATAAAAATAAGTAAGTTTTTCTTGCGCATATATTCACAACCTTCCAAACAAGATACCCTTATTATATCAAGATACCGGTTAAGTCACAAGAATTTTTGCCTCGATCAGGACATTTTCCAGCAATGCCAGCAAATCCCTCTGGCCCAATCGTTTTGTCCTTACCAGCAGTGTCAGGCCCCCAACCACGGAAATGCTCAGGCGGCGGTGGAATCGCTGTGCCAGGGTCATCAATTTCTCTGCACTGATGTTAACCCCGTCGTTAAACCGCATTTCCACCCTCTCTCCGTTGACCTGTTTAATGGCGTTCAGCCCCAGCTCCAGCCCCAACACCCGCAGTTTGGCCAAAGTCAGCAAGTTGTTTACCTGGTCCGGCGCTTTTCCATATCTGTCCGCCACAGCCTGGGCGGCTGTTTCCACCGTCTCCAGGTCAGCAGCTGTAGTAAGGGTACGGTAAAATTCAATTTTTTCGCCGGAATCCGTAATGTATTCATTGGGAATATAGGCATCCACTGTCAGTTCAATCAGCGGCGGCTTCTTCGGTGCCTGTTCAACTTCTCCCTTGAGGTTTCTCACAGCATCCTCCAGCAATTGGCAATACAGGTCAAAACCAACTGCAAGCATGTGACCGTGCTGTTCCGGACCAAGAATATTCCCTGCACCGCGAATTTCCAGGTCCCGCATGGCAATTTTAAAACCCAAACCCAGTTCCGTAAACTCTCTGATGGCAGACAGTCTTTTTTCCGCCGCCTGGTTCAACACTTTGTCCTTTCTGTAGGTAAGGTAGGCATAGGCCACACGGTTGCTTCGCCCCACCCTGCCACGTAGCTGGTACAACTGCGCCAAACCCATATGGTCAGCCTCGTCAACAATTAACGTGTTGGCATTTTGTATATCCAAACCATTTTCCACAATGGTTGTACACACCAGCACATCATATTTGCCATTGATAAAATCCAGCATTACCTGTTCCAATTCTCTGTCCGGCATTTGCCCGTGACCCACACCCACACTGGCTTCCGGCACCAGTTGTTGCAGTTCCGCAGCCTTTTTTTGTAAACCCCTGACGCGGTTAGATACGTAAAACACCTGGCCGCCCCGGTTTATCTCCCGGTAAATAGCGTCCCGCACCAGTTCAGGGCTGTGTTCCACCACATAGGTCTGTACCGGGTAACGTTCCTCGGGAGCAGTCTCAATAACACTCATATCCCGCACCCCGATCAGGGACATGTGCAGAGTCCTGGGAATAGGCGTTGCCGAGAGGGTAAGCACGTCCACCTGGTGGTGGAGTTCCTTTAACCTTTCCTTATGCCTGACACCAAACCTCTGTTCTTCGTCTATCACCAAGAGGCCCAAATCTTTAAACCGAACATCAGCGGACAATAAGCGGTGAGTACCAATAATGATATCTATTTTACCCCGTCGTAAACCCTCAATGGCAGTCTTCTGCTCACTCTTGCCGCTAAACCGGCTTAACACACCAATCCTGATGGGGAAATGCTGAAATCTTTCCTTAAAATTCAAGTAATGCTGCTGGGCCAAAACCGTAGTAGGCGCCAGTATGGCCACCTGTTTTCCGGCTTCGCAGGCTTTAAATGCGGCACGCATGGCTACTTCGGTTTTTCCGTAACCCACATCCCCCACCAGTAGTCTGTCCATGGGCTTGGGACGCTCCATGTCCGCTTTAACTTCATCAATAGCAGTCAACTGGTCAGGCGTTTCCTCATAGATAAATTGGCCCTCAAATTCTTTTTGCCACTCACTGTCCGGGGGAAAAGCAAATCCTTTGGCTGTTTCCCGAGCAGCGTAAAGGGCCAGCAACTCCTTGGCCAAATCCTCCACAGACTGCTTGACCCTGCGTTTGATCCGGGTCCACTCGTTGCCACCCAATTTGTTGAGCTTTGGTACATGCCCTTCCGCACCAACATAAGCCTGAATTAACGAAGCCTGCTCCGTAGGCAGGTAGAGCTTATCTTTACCAGCATACTGCAGGTGTAAGTAATCCCTGTAAACACCGCCCACTTCCAGTTGCTTGATACCCAGGTAACGACCAACACCATGATTCTCGTGCACCACGTAGTCCCCAACTTTTAGATCATGCAGCACGCCGGCTTTTTTCCCATTTTTTAATATTTTGCGGCTGCGGTGTTTTAACCCGTAGAGTTCACTATCCGTCAGCAGGATCAGCTTTTCCAAAGGATATTGGAAGCCCTGCTGGAAACCCGGCCAACTGACAATTATTTTTCCCCGTTCCGGCTGCCCCTGAATATCCTCGGAAAGAACCACTTCCACCCCTGCATCCCACAGGTAAGAATGTAATCTTTTGGCTCTATCCTTATCTGCAGTAAACAACACGATCCGATATTTTTTTTTCAACCAGCGCCGCAGGTTTTCCGTCAACATGTCCATTTTCCCCAGGAACGAGGGGGCAGCATGGATTTCAAAATTTACGACCTGCTCCGGTTTTATATCGCCGGAAAAACCTTTGGGCAGTAGTGATAAGAATATTCTTCCGTGACACTTTTGCTCATACAGCTCGGACAAGCTCAGGTAATTATTGTTTTGGGAAGGTAAGATGGCCCCGTCCATTAAGAGCTGGGCGTAAGTATTCCCTCTCTCCTTGGCCAGGCGATTTGCTTCTTCTTCGATACGGGAAACTTCATCCCATAACACAACCGGTGGACGGTTGAAGTAAGCTATTAAAGTGGTGGCCCGGGGATAGAAAAAACACTGGAATTGTTCCAGGCCGGTAAGCCAGCGCCCGTCATCCAGTTTCTCCAGCGCCGACTGCACTTTGTCATTTAAACGTTCCACCGCCTGGTATTTTTTTGTACTCAGCAGCTTTTTCCTGATCCTGGCAAACTCCTCCTCAATGGCTTGCCTGCCCCTTTCCCGGCTTTCCCGGGTAAGAATTAACTCCTGAGCCGGTGACAAAACAACTCTATCCACCTTTGCTTGGGAACGCTGGGTGGCAACTTCAAAATACCGTAAGGAATCAATAATATCGCCGAAAAATTCCAGCCGAACCGGTTCCCCCGCAACAGGGTATATATCGGTAATTCCGCCCCTGACGCTGAATTGACCGGCATTCTCCACCCGGTCCACCCGTTCAAATCCCCGGCTTACCAGCCATTCTGCCATATGTCCAGGTTCCAGTTGTCCCCCCTGCTTAAGTACCTTTAACGACTGGGAGAATATCTTAAAGGGCACAAGCGATACTGACAGCGCGCTAACCGGCGCTACCACACAGCCAATTTCACCTAAAGCCAGGCCCTTCATCACAGCCAGCCGCTGGTTCTGCAACTCATTGCTGTGGGCATAAACTTCATAGGGTATGATTTCCCGGGCGGGAAAATAAGCCGCTTTGCCGGGTAAACCTATATTTTCCAAATCAGAGTAAATCTTTTTTGCTTCTTCACTGTTGGCGGTAACCACCAAAACCTGGTATCCTGCTTCCTGCAGCGATGCAGCAAATAGCGCTCTGGCTGACCCGCTGATGCCGTAGCCCAGCTGATACTTCTTACCGCTTCGCAGACCGAGGTTTAGAGTTATTACCGGTTGGCTCTCCTTGAATAAGTTTACCAGTCCTGAAATCCGCTTACTCATACTTATCCCCTTACTTTACTGTCACTCTAATCTTTGTTCTGCCGGTAACTTACCCAACCCACAGCACCAAAATTCCAAATAATGTGAATTAAGCTGATAAAAAACCAGGCCGGCCAGAAACCCACCAACTTCATCAAAGAGCTGGTGGCCCAGCCAAAAAAAAGATGGCTGAATACTCCAATAATAGCCGGTAAAACCTGTGCACCGGCTGCCAAGTCATAAAACCCTTCCAAAAGCCCAAAAACTCCATGCAATGCAACTAGCGGTACCTTTAAAAGTACCGCGGTTCCGGATTTAAAAAGTTCTTCTATAAAAGGTGCTGCCGCCACAATTGCTTTATTCCCCAGCAAATTTACCATCTGCCTGTTGACAAGCCACACTATCACAGCAGCAAGGGAGGCGGAAAATAAGACCACTCCTATTCCTCCTCACAGTACGCTTAGCGGTTGTACTTATTCATGACCGTGTCTACCGGCTGCTCCAGTAAAGCTATGACCGCCCGGGCTGCATGTTCCAGGGCAGGTTTGATGATTTCCCACTGCTCCCCGGTAAAAACACTTAACACGTAATCCACCGGGTCCTGGTTATCAGGCCGCCCTATACCCACCCTGACTCGTGTGATTGTTTCACTTCCCAGGTGCTGAATAACAGATTCCAATCCCCTGTGCCCCCCCGAACCACCGCCGGGCCTGACCCTTACTTTACCGAGGGGCAAATCTATATCATCATAGATCACGATAACGTCTTCCACGGCTAACTTGAAATAACGGCAAACTTCTCCCACTGCTTCCCCGCTGAGATTCATAAAAGTCCGGGACTTAATAACCATTATATCCAAGCCGTTTATCTTCCCCTTGCCGTAAATACTTTTCCATGCACTGCGATTTAAATCTATATTCAACTGGTCTGCAACCAGATCCGCGACCATAAATCCCACATTATGCCGGGTGGCCTCATATTCAATTCCCGGGTTCCCCAACCCGGCTATTAGTTTCATTGCGCTTCCCCCTCGTAAAGAAGAATCCTTGGCCCCATGAGGGACCGGGCGCACCATAATAAGACCTTCCCCCCGGGGAGAAGGCCCTCATGTTTATTCCTCTTCAGTTTCCGCTCCTTCCGGGGATTCCTCCACAGCAACTTCCCCGTCTCCTATTTCTTCAGTTTCTTTCTCTTCTCCCATACGCGGAGCTACAATAGTAGCAATCACCGAATTGGCTTCTGATAAAATCTCCACATTTTTCCCTGCCTGCAAATCCGCAACAGTTATAGTATCCCCTATTTTCAGGTCGCTGATATCAACTTCAATGTAGTCAGGAATATCAGTAGGCAAGCATTCTACCTCCACTTCTCTCAACCCGTGTTGGAGAATACCGCCGTCTCTCACGCCCTGAGCTTCACCGGTCAAATGCACCGGCACCACTGTCTGAAGTTTTTCTTTAAGGGAAATTTGCTGGAAGTCTACATGGATTACGTCACCGCGAATCGGGTGCCGCTGAACCTCTCTAACCAAGGTGTCATGCTCCTTGCCAGCCACTTGCAGTTTTACCAGTGCATTCCCGCCATAAGTATTTAACAGTTTCTCCACTTCTTTTGCAGAGACTTCCAGTGCTTGACTGCCTAACTCTTTGCCATAAACCACCGCAGGTACACTGCCGCTCTTACGAAGACGGCGGGTATATCCCTTTCCGGTATTGGCCCTTTCCTTTGCTTGCAAAGTAACTGCTTCCATAGATTTTACCCACTCCTTTTAGTTCTTTCTGCCTTAAGCATATTGGCAAGGAACCCAGTCTCAAAGCTCCTTCCAATTTATATTTATATACATAAATTAAACCCTTTGTAAGACCTTGTCTGATAGTATAACCTCATTTTAGCATACCAGCCCCTGCTTGTGAATAAATTAGAACAAAATGCAATGACAGGAAAATGTCCTTTTGCGGGAGGTAATTTAGCATGTTCAACAGCCACCGGCTTTTAGACCTGCCCGTAATTGCCCTAAATAACGGCAATCAGGTAGGCACTGTAAAAAAGCTGGTCATTGACCCCGATAAAAAAGCCCTGGTTGCGCTGGTCATCACAGAACACCGTAATTTAGCCCGAACCCAAATCATCCCTTTTGAGCAGGTTAAAGGGGTCGGTGCTTTTGCTGTAACAACGACCAGCGATAAAGCAGTAATCCCGGCCAAAAATTCGCCGCAAGTACTGGACCTTTTAAAAAAACAAATCTCTATGAGAGGACGCCGGGTCGTCAGCGAAAACGGCCAGCTTCTGGGCACCATAGAAAAACTGTTTATAGACGCTGAAACCGGCCAACTGGCCGCATTGGAATTATCCGGTCCCTTGTTAAAAAGCATGGTAAAAGGCCGCTGCCTGCTGGCAGGCCAATTCATCAAGACCATCGGTGAATCCACCGTAGTCGCCGCTGCAAAAGCGGAAAAACATTTACAAACCGTCCCCACCAAGTTACACAAAACTTGGAATAAAGTCAAGTCCGGCAGTACACAAACGTGGGAAACAGCCAAACGTTGGGCCAATCATCTTGGCAAAACAATTGAGGAAGTGACCGCCGAAGATACCCCTGATGATGATAATGTTAAGCCCTAGGCATACGGTGGTTTTTTTCATCGCTAGTCAAATAATTTACTCACCGACAGGTCTTCATGCACCCTGATGATGGCTTCCCCCAGCAGGGGCGCCACAGACAAGACTTTTATTTTAGGCAGTTGTTTTTCAGGCGGCAGCGGAATGGTATTGGTAACAACCAGTTCCGAAATCGCTGATTTTTCAATGCGCTCAATAGCAGGCCCTGACAGCACCGGGTGGGTACAGCAGGCATAGATTTTTTTTGCGCCTCGCTCGATCAATGCCGCAGCCCCGTTGGTTATTGTCCCGGCAGTGTCAATAATATCATCGGTCATAATGACGTTTTGACCCCGCACATTACCGATAATGTTCATGATTTCCGAAACATTGGGTGCAGTCCGGCGTTTGTCGATGATGGCAATTTCAGCACCCAAGCGATCAGCCAGCCCCCTGGCCCGGGTAACCCCGCCTATATCCGGGGATACTACCACCAGGTTGTCCAGACCCTGGTTGGAATAATATTCCGCTAAAATAGGCCCTCCCGGCAAATGGTCAACAGGGATATCAAAGAACCCCTGAATGGCACTTGCATGCAAGTCCATGGTCATCAAGCGCCTCACTCCTGCAGCCACAAGCAAATTGGCTACCAGTTTCGCCGAAATAGGATCCCGGGCTTTTGCTTTCCTTTCTTGGCGGGCATAGCCGTAATAAGGCGTAACCGCGGTAATTCTTCTTGCCGATGCCCTGCGTAACCCGTCAATCATAATTAACAGCTCCATTAAATTTTCATTGACTGGAGAACACGTGGGCTGAATAACAAATACATCGGCTCCGCGAACACTTTCATCAATGGCAATGCTGATTTCCCCATCACTAAAGCGCTTTACCTTGGCATCACCAATGGGCACCCCCAGGTACTCGCTAATTTCCCGGGCTAAGCCGGGGTTGGCATTAGCGGTAAATATTTTTAATTTACGATTTAAAAAGGCCATGGAAATCCTCCCAATAAAAAATTCATGACTAATTTTTTTCGAGTTTTTCCTGATTAATCCTTTTTATTTTTTGCTTTTTTTTCCCTGCCGGCAAGATTTTTCTGCCTGCCCCGGGCCACAGCCAAACTACCCGGGGGGACATCCTTGGTAATGGTAGAACCGGCACCGATAAATGCATCACTGCCCACCTTCACCGGCGCAACCAGATTGGTATTGCTGCCGATGAATGCACCATCCTCAATAACAGTCTTCCATTTATTAACCCCGTCATAATTACAGGTAATGGCCCCTGCACCTACATTGACTCCCTTACCAACAATGCTATCGCCGATATAAGACAAATGAGGAATTTTACTCCCCTTACCGATAACAGACTTTTTCACCTCAACAAAATCGCCGATTTTCACCCCGTCATCCAGTTCCGTTCCCGGTCGCAGATAGCTGAAGGGACCAATGGTGCAATTGTTTCCCACACTGCTCTCCTTGATGACAGAGTTGTTGATAAACGTCCCGTCCCCGATTTCACTGTCTATTATCGTGGTATCCGGGCCTATTTGACAATTGGCACCTACTCTGGTACTGCCGGTCAAATGTGTATTGGGTAAAATAACCGTATCCCGGCCGACACTGACTTCAATATCAATAAAGGTGGTTTCCGGAGAAACCATGGTCACACCTGCCAACATCAACCGTTCATTAATACGCTCTCTTAAAACCCGTCCTGCCCGGGCCAATTGGCTGCGGTTATTTATTCCCTGTAGTTCCCGGTAGTCATCGAGTTTTACCCCGATGACTGTCAAGCCCTGCCTTTGAAAATATCCCACCACACCGGTAAGATAATATTCCCCTCGGGCATTGGCAACGGTTAACTGTGACAGTGCAGTCCGTAATTCACCCTGGTCGAAACAATAGCAGCCGGTATTTATTTCCATAATTTGCTTTTCATGATCTGTGGCATCTTTTTCCTCCACAATACGCTCAACATCGCCCTGGCGGTTTCTGATAATACGACCGTAGCCGGCGGGATCCGGCACCTGTGCGGTCAGCACACTACAAACGGCTTTGCTCCGCCGGTGTTCCTGAATTAGCCTTTTTATGGTTTCCGCAGTTATCAGTGGGGTATCACCACAAAGCACCAGCAAAGTGCCCCCGCCCTTGGGCCACAATTTTTCGGTTTGCTGAACGGCATGCCCGGTCCCCAGTTGTTGCCCCTGCAACGCGTAAAGGCAATCTTTACCCAAAACCTCTCTTACTCTGTCCGCCTGGTGGCCCACCACTACAATCCGTCTTTTTATTCCTGCACTTTTCACTGCCCGCAGCACGTGCTCTACCAAGGGTTTGCCCGCCAAATCATGTAATACTTTTGCGACCGCCGACTTCATGCGGGTTCCTTTGCCTGCAGCCAAAATAACCGCTGTAGTTTCGTTCAATTCATTTAAACCCCCTTGATTAACTGTTAATTACATTACCCTTGCTATTTATTTTATTTAGTGTTTTTATATAGGTTTTATTCTTGTCCGAAAAATAAATTTCCTGCGCTGCGCGGCAAAAAATAAAGGAGCGCTGAGCTCCCAAAATTAACTGGCAATCGCTTGTTCATAGGCCTTTAATACAGCAGATTGAATTAGTTCACGGGCATCCGGATTAATCGGATGCGCGATGTCCCGGAATTCCCCATCAGGGGTCCTTCTGCTGGGCATAGCCACAAATAACCCGTTTTGGCCGTCTATTACTTTTACATCATGTATTACAAAAGATTCGTCAAAAGTAACAGATACAATTGCCTTCATCCGTCCTTCTTCGTAAATCTTACGAATTCTGATATCGGTAATCTGCAAACCCCTCACCACCCTTCATTTTGCTGCTTTCACTTCTAAAGTATAATATACATTCGGTACATTACCATAAAATACCTGCTATTTAATCAATATTTTTGCACAAAATTCCCAAAAATTATACCCCTAAATTCAAAAACCGGTATAAAAGTTAGATGGTTTCCGTAGTATAACCGGATTGAGCCAAAAGTTCTGCGATTTTTTTCACGTGTGCATGGTCCCTTGTTTCCAGAGTCAGTTCAACCATTGTTTCGGTAATGGGTACTACGGGTTTGAGCCGGTCATGATTCACGGTAATGACGTTTGCTTTGGTTTGTGCAACTATATAAAGCAGCTGCTGCAAGGACCCGGGTTTGTCGGGAATTATCGTGCGAAACCGGGCCAATCGTCCCGTTTTGACCAGGCCCCGGTCAATAATTTGGGAAATTATATTTACATCAATATTGCCACCGCTGATAACACATGCCACCTTTGTTTTCGGGGGTAATGATACTTTTCGGGTAAGCAGTGCAGCCAGCGATACGGCTCCCGATGCCTCCACCACCATTTTACTTCTTTCCAACAACATTAAAACCGCCGTAGAAATTTCTTCATCATCCACCACCACCACATCATCAACCAGTTGTTTGATGATGTTAAAGGTGCGTTCACCCGGTTTTTTTACCGCGATACCGTCAGCAATAGTGCTGGAACCTTCCACTTCTACCAGGATACCAGTCATTAATGCCGTTTTCATGGACGGAGCAGCCGCTGCTTCAACCCCGATTATTTTCACGCCTGCTTTCTTTGCCTTGACAGCAATGGAAATGCCGGAAATCAGACCGCCACCGCCAATGGGAACCAAAATGACATCAAGCCGGGGTTGAGCAGCCAGCATTTCCAAACCGACTGTCCCCTGCCCAGCTATTACATCCAAATCGTTGAACGCATGTACAAACGTTGCCCCGGTATCCCGCTGAATCTCCAAAGCCTTCCTGTAGGCCGCATCGTAGTTTTCACCGGCCAGTATCACCCGCGCCCCATAGCCTTTAGTAGCAGTTGCCTTGGTAATAGGTGCCCCTTCAGGCATGACAACAGTCGCCTTGGTATTAAGTAGCGACGCCCCGTATGCCACTCCCTGGGCGTGGTTTCCCGCGGAAGCGGCTATCACCCCCTTTTCTTTTTCGGCAGGCGTTAAATGATATATTTTATTGTAAGCGCCCCGGATTTTAAAAGAACCGGTCTTTTGGAAATTTTCCTGCTTTAAATAAACATCCATACCCGTCAAGTCGCTGAAGGTAGCCGAATACTCAAGAGCCGTGGCATGAATTACGGGCGCCAAAATACTTGCAGCCTCTTCAATTGCAGCTAATGTCACAGGTAACCCGGCAGCAGTCAAACTTACCACCCCTTGCATTTTTACTGATACCAACTACCCGGAACCACCTCTACCCGTTTGTTCTCCGTGTCCACTGAAACCAAATCCAAGATAGATACATAGTTGGAAACTAATTTTTCTTTTGGCTCAGTGGTGGCCACCATCACCCCCGTGGCCAGAACCTTGGCCCCGAACTCCGCCAGTAAATCGTGCATTCCCCGGGCAGTACCGCCGGCTTTCATAAAATCATCAATAATAATTACCTTTGAGCCGGTAGGTAATGCCCTCCTCGCCAGCGACATGGACTGAATGCGTTGGGTAGATCCGGATACGTAATTGATACTTACCGCCGACCCCTCGGTAACTTTATTGCTAGCCCTGATTATTACCAGCGGTACATTAAAGACATTTGCCGTCATTAAAGCCAAAGGAATCCCCTTCGCTTCCACCGTAACAATGAGGTCGGGTTGCAGGTCAATGAAAATGGTGGCAAACAAATGGCCTACCCTACCAATAAGTTGGGGGCTGTAAATCAGGTCCGCCATATAAAGATACCCACCCGGCAAAATACGGTCACCCCGGCCCAGTTCCCGGCACAGATGCTCAACCAGTTCCGTGGTTTCTTCCTTGTTCTGTTTTGGTAAAAACTTTACTCCCCCTGCGGCACCGGGAACGGTCACCACTTCTCCCAATCCCCATCTCTGACAGGCATCACGCATGATGGTCAGGTCCTCACTAATGGTTGATTTTGCCGCAGAAAACAGTCTGGAAAAATAGTTTAACGAAAACAAGGCACGCGGTCGTTGGGTGAGCAAACGGGTAATGACCACCATTCGTTCACTTCTTCTGCTTTTATTCATCGATTTTCCCCCTTGGCACACCGGAAAAAGGATATATTCCCGAATATTATTAGGCTTAATGTAAAATAATATCCACTTCTACGCGAATCGAAAATTCCCTGCCAAGAGGAGAAACTACTTGCTGGTACCGTACAAAATCAGGACAACTCCGAAAATTATAATAGCCAATTTGGACCAGGAAATTTCACCGGCCATATCTGCAATTCCCAAAACACTGGCAGTTATCATAATTACAGGACCCACCAGACCCAATAAAGCATTTAGCCGCAGCGCCCAGGGAACTGAGTTGTACTCGAGCATTAATACCGCTGCCGTAAAAATCAGTAACGCGGAAACAAATCTCAATACCGCCATTAAAAAAACCGTCCTGTCAAATGCCATTATCTCACCCCAAACCTTAGGATGCCCTAATTAACGCCGGATGATTTAATAACTCCCCTGCCGGGTCAACACATTAACAAAGAACCTCTTAAAGTTTGCTTTAAGAGGTTCTTACTTTATTAACCGACCAAATAATTTTTTACCATTTCCAAATCACCGGGTTTATCCACATCCAACCCCACCTCAGGATAAGGGCAGATTACGGCATAACCGGTAATGTCCAAGAGCGCAGAAACCCTGGTTTCTGCTTCTTTGATGCTTAAGGAACGCAGCAGGAACTTAATCAGAAAGGAAAAGCCCACTAACCGGCACAATTCCAACGGTTTCTTTCGCAGACGGACAAATTCTTCTACTTTTGCGGCACACCGGGGCACTTTTTTCGGATTGATGAGAAAAATATTCCCGCCGGTAAAAGTGCCTTCCTTCAGTTTTACATATGTCCTGACTGAACCGGGATATCTTTCCTCATGCACTTCACGGCTGATAACGGGATAGAACAAATCAGCCTCTCTTCCCTGGCACTGCCGCAGAAAATAATTCACGGCCTCCGTGGTAATTAAAGGTATGTCATCGGTAGCTACCAGTACCATGCGAGAACTGTCAACATGTTTCAACCCGTTAATTAAACTCTTAACCGGCGTAGTCCCAGCCGGTGCCAGGCAGACTTCCGGCCAATCCCGAAAATGCTCGTTGATTTCCGGTAAACCTACCAGCACCACCCGGTCAATGTATTCGGAGGACAAAATAGCTTCCAGTACATACTGTACCATTAATTTTTCATGAATTTCTATCATGCCTTCCGCTGAAACACCGCTAACCTCGCGCAATTTACCGGTATTTGCACTTCCGGCTAAAATAATGGCATCCATTAACCGCGTTTCCTCCTCTGTGTTACCGCCGCCTGCTGTTTTCTTCCCTTTTTTCCAATGCCTCCAAAATACTGTCTTCGGCATTTTCTATGTGTTCCAAAGCCAGTTCCCTGGCGAGACTTACATTTCTTTCGGAAATAGCTTCCACAATCTTTTTATGCTCCTCCAAGGTTTCTTTCATGCGACCCGGTGAAGCCAGGGATGTGGTCCGAAAACGCTGTATCTGCTCGCGCAGGTTGCTGACAATCTGTACCAAACGGTCATTGCGACTGGCCCTGTACAGACAATCATGAAATTCCGTATCAACTTCAATGAGTTTTTCCAAATCGTCTTTGGCAGCACACTCGGCGACCAGCACCAGCAAGCGCTCCAATTCTTCCAATTCCTCTTCAGTAATCCTGTCCACAGCCAATCCCGCTGCCAGGGACTCCAATGCCGCACGAATTTCAAATACATCGGTAATATCTTTGGTGGAAATCCCCGCCACATAGGCCCCTTTTCGGGGAACCATTACCACAAAGCCTTCCAATTCCAATTTTCGCATTGCCTCTCTTACCGGTGTCCTGCTGACGCCCATCTCTTCGGCCAGTTGCACCTCCATCAACCGCTCACCGGGCCGAAGCTGGCCGTTTATTATGGCCTCACGCATGGTTTCAAAAACAATTTCCCGCAGCGGTCGATAATTCTCCAGCTTGATGGGTAATAATCTTTCACGTGTCATTGCCAAAGCCTCCCCCTTAAATGGTTTCAACGATTTCCACAAATGGATAATCATTCTTCAGCCGAGCTTTTAACGCCAAACCATCTTCCCTGTTTCTTACCACAGCAAATACTGCAGGCCCGCTACCGCACATCAGTACTTTCTCCGCCCCATAATTATACATGCGCTCTTTTAACTCCTTTACCCGGGGGTAAAGCTTGAAGGTACTGCTTTCCAGGACATTTTCCATCGCTCCAACCAGTGCATCGCGGTTTCTTGTTTCAATGGCACTTACCAAGCTTGAAGTATCAGGCCGCTTTTCAACATCGGCGGCAGAGTAATTGGCATAGACGCGGGCAGTAGGTACCTCAAACTCCGGCTTGGCCAGTACCAGCCAAAAATGCGGTGCCGGCGGCAATACGGTTAATCTCTCACCACGACCGGTAGCCAAACAGGTACCGCCCAGCAAGCAAAAGGGAATGTCTGAACCCAATTGCCCGCCTAAATATGCCAACCTGCTGATAGGCAGGTGCAATTTCCACAAATGGTTTAAAGCCAACAATATGGCAGCAGCATCACTGCTTCCTCCTGCCAATCCCGCAGCCACAGGTATATTTTTTTTAATCCGGATGCGGGCACCTGGCGTGCTGCCGGTTTCCCGCTGCAAAAGTCGGGCCGCTTTAAAGCCAAGATTTTCCGGTCCTGAAGGCACTTCGGCATTACTGCACTCAATGGACAGTGTTTCATCGATGGCTACCGTCACGTTATCATGCAGGGAAATACTCTGCATCACCATTGCCAATTGATGATAGCCGTCATCCCGTTTACCGAGCACATCGATACTTAAATTAATTTTTGCATATGCACGGGCAGTTACCTGCTGTTCTCCCAAATGGTTGCACCTACCGGAATTTTCTTCTATACTTAATTAGTTATGCTTTGGTAAAAATCCTTTTTTCATCAATTTAATCTTACACCGTCACATCTGCCAAATCACAACCAGGCCATTCCTAACTGTATATGCTCCCCAAGCAAACACCGGTCTATACCAAACCAATCCTTAACCTTTAGACCGGGTATATGTCCTTGTCCAAAACCCACCCAAAAAAACCGGATTAAAACGGCATCTTTAACTTCTGTCCCGCGAAGGCCCGGGTTCCTTTTAAGCCATTGATCCTTTGTATTTCCTTTACCGTGGTATTATGCTGCTTTGCCAGGGTAATGAGAGTCTCCCCTTCTCGGACAATATGGTCAAATATTTGAACCACAGCTACAATCACCACTTCCACTTTCCGTGGCTGCGACGGGTCAAAGCGGGCATTTACAAACTCTATTTCGATATCCACATCTACCCGGTCACCGGGCCCGATGCCGGGAGCCTCAACAAAGTGGACGAAGGTTACCGTCTCATCAAACTCAAATACTCTTCTGTCCGGCTCACCAACATATAACACAGAAATTTCAAAGCGACCCTTGACAATGACTTTACCCGGTATTACCCTGACTTCATCCACCCTAACCTTATTGACTTTAACCCCGGCAACCTTGATGATATCCGGCAACCCGCTGGGCACTGTCAGTTCTTCCTGGATGAGAAACTGGTTTTCAGCCTCAAAGGTTTGGCGGAGAATAAAGATATTCCCCTGGACAGTCCCCACCACAATTTCCAATAACCCGTCATCATTAACATCCCCGGCGGCAACGCTGCTGATAGTTCCCTCCACGGCGATCCTCGCCACCTCCACAAAAGTTCTTCGTCTCCGTTTGAAGACGAAGACCCGCCGTGAAGTACCCACAATTAGCTCGTTTTCACCGTCCAGGTCCCAATCGCCCACGGCAAACCCGACAATCCTTGCTCCCAAGGACGAACTGACGAAAACTTCCCGCAACGTGGCGGTGCGTTCCAAAATGACAAACCTGGTGCCGGAATCAACACCGAGAATAATGTCTTCGCGAAAGTCGTCGGTAACATCGGCAACCTCCACCGGTCCGGCTATGGGCCTGCCGATAAGAGCCGAACGCACTTCCACAAACCGCAGTCCGGTCCAGCGGAAGATACTCACCCGGCCTGTGCCCACAAAGGCAACCACCAGCTCGTCGCGGCCGGTCCCCGTCATGTCCCCTGCGCCGACCAGCACCCGGATGTCAAAGTCCGGCTCCGCCATCAACTGGAACGATACCCCGTCAAATTGAAAAACAAAAACCGTACTGCCCACGGAAACCGCAAATTCCTCCTGGCCGTTGTTATCAAAGTCCCCGACGGCAATACTGGTAACCCGGCCCAGTTGTTGGCTGCGAAATACCCGTACAAACGACGTGCCGGTCCACTCCCAGACCTGCACACCCGCCGTAGTGCCAAGAATAATTTCATTGATGCCGTCACCGTCGGTATCGCCCAGGGCAACAACTTCAATAGACCTGCCGACGTTAACCACACGGCGGCGGAATGTGCGCCCGTTCCATTCAAAGACAAACAGCAGTCCATCAGCCGAACCGGCAACAATGTCCTCAAGACCGTTGCCGGTCACGTCACCCACTGCAACCTTAAGTCTTCTCCCCAGCTGGTATCCGGACCAGCTATTATTATAACGCAAATCACTCAATTCATTTACCCCCTGAAATATGCTAGTTTATTATATTCCCCGGAGCCGACAGAAGTGAATTATTTTGCAAAAGCTTACCCCCACACACACTTCAGGCCGCATGTAACACACCGGCCGGCCCTTTCCGCGTCCGCCGGCGTAAAATGCGCATTTTTAATCCCCGCTGCATATTATGTACTGAATATCAACAAGAGAGGTGCCCGATTTGTCAAAAATAATTATTAATCTCGGCCTGCGGCGGCTTTATTACTACGAAAACGGTCAGTTGGCAAGAGATTATCCCATCGCCATCGGTAAACCGTCCACCCCCACGCCAACAGGAGACTGGAAAATAATCGCTAAAATCAAACACCCCGGTGGAATTTTAGGTACCCGCTGGCTGGGGCTCGACATCCCCAACGGCCCCTACGGTATACACGGCACACCTCACCCCTGGACAATTGGCAAAGCCATTTCCCACGGCTGTATCCGCATGTACAACCACGACGTAGAAGAACTATTTAAAAATGTCAGGGTAGGGACTTCCGTAAAAATAATCTCTTCCTGGAATAGCACTGACACGCCTCCACCGGTAGCCGACCCGTCCCCAAAATCTCCCTCCAGTGAAACTATTCCGAGCAGTCAACTTGACAAGCCGAAAACCTATGTGGTGCAAAAAGGTGACAGCCTCTGGGCAATTGCCCGGCGGTTCAATATCAGTTTAAATAAGCTTATCCGCGTAAATAACATAAAAACCCCCAATATGCTTCATGTGGGGCAAAAATTGATAATCCCCGGCTAGTACATCGGGACTTGCCGTCAATGCCAAGTCCTTTGGTGGTTGCGATAATTTCCCGCTTGATTCCCTGCCCTTTTCTCCATTTTTCCTTTATTGCAACCAAACACGGTTAACGATAAAATTTATGTAATAGGCTGGTGGGGGACAGGCCGTTGTTTGGCACACAGCTTGACTTTACTGCGTTGATCATTAGGAGTGTTGGTACAAGTGGTTTTTGGACCAATGCAGACAAATTTTTTTAGCCTATACAATTATTAACCTCAAACCCATATTTCTTAATCCTTTCAGGATTAGCTCAATAAATTCACACTAGTAAACAGAAATTTAAAAGCCCTGCAGCCCGTAAAAGGCTGTAGCGCTTTCTCATGTTAAAGCTATTGTCTCTTTGAGTTTGGTACATCAAAATCTATCTTATCCCAGCAAATTATCTAAACTTTATGTTTAAATGACGGTTTAAAATGTTTTTCTTCGGGCAAGTTCCGGTACCAGGGTTACTGGAGAAAATGCCATGAAAAAAATGGGTTTTTGCAAGGATAAGTTTCCCGTAGTGTTGGAGTTCAACAACAATGAAGCCATCAAAACCGCGGTGATTAACGGGAAAGGTGTCTCCGTCTTGCCGTTAATGGCCGCGCGCTACGAACTGGGAGCAGGCCGGCTTTTGGAAATTGGAATTGAGGAAATCACCACCCTCAAATATGCCATTCCCCTGATTTACAATGGCCAAAGTCCGCTGTCTGCCGCTATTGGCCCGTCACGGTAGTTCTCCCGAGAGAGGAGAAAATTCTTAATGCCTGTAGCCAAAGCAATGGCTAATTGCTGCTGGTACTCCTCGGTTTGCAATTTAGTACGCTCTTCAGGATGAGTGAGAAAGCCCACCTCAACCAATACCGCCGGGATTTTCGCCTGGCACAAAATAAAATAATTTGCACCAATTAAATCCTGCTGCTGGTGCCTGGCTATTTTATGCAGCTCTTGTAAAATTGCCCCGGCTAAAAGTTTGCTGTCGAGCAGGTCCTTTTGATAAAACACCATCGGTCCTTGTAAGTGGCTTTGTGCGGCGTTCACATGGATGCTGACCAGCACGTTGGCATTTTCCTCCTGGGCCACTTTAATTCTGGCCAGCAAGTCCCGCCTCTGCCTGGTGCGCTCATCCAGGTAGAGTTTGCTGATTTCATAGTCACCTTCCCTACTGAGAATTACCCTGGTTCCCCATTTTTCCAAAACATTTCTGGTTTTTTTTGCAATAGCCAAGGTTATATCCTTTTCTTTAACTATTCCATAACTACTGCCGCCATCTATACCCCCGTGTCCTGGGTCCAGCGCCACCAAATAATTCTCCAACACCAATTTGGGAGTGGATTGGTATTTGGGTTTTGGTTCCAACCGCCTGGGAAAAAATATCACTGTCATCACTGCGACTATAACAATTATAACGCCGAAAAAAAGATAAATATAATTTTTTCTCCCTGTTTTCATCTGTTACCCCTAACTCTTTTTTATAAATCTTATGGAAAAGGGGTTGAAATTATTTGTTAACAGTAACTTTTTTCCTCCTGTAATAAAAAATACCCGGGGTAATAACTATAATGCCGACGCTGATTACCTGCGCCATGCGTAAATTGCCCAGCATCAAGCTGTCGGTGCGAAAACCTTCCACTATAAACCGGCCCAGCGAGTACATAATGGCATATAACAGAAAAACCTCTCCTTGAACCTGTTTCTTACGGCGGCGAAACCAGAGCAAGAGTAAAAAAACGGCAAAATCCCACAATGACTCATACAGAAAAGTGGGATGGCGGTATGCCCCGTCAATATACATGGCCCATGGCAGGTCGGTGGGATAACCATAGGCCTCCTGGTTGAAAAAATTACCCCATCTGCCGATGGCCTGTCCCAAAACAATGCTGGGCGCAACCAAGTCCGCCATTTGCCAAAAGTTCAAACCCTGCCACCTGACAAACAGATATCCGGCAAACACTCCCATGATTAACGCTCCATGAATGGCAAGGCCGCCGTGCCAGATAGCCGGTATTTCACCGGGATGCCGGCTGTAATAGGACCACTGGAAGATAACGTAATAAGCCCGGGCACCGATAAAAGCCAGCGGGGCAGCAATTATCACCAGGTTCAATACTTGTTCCGGGTCGATGTCCTGCCTTTTTGCCTCACGATAAGCCAAAAAAGTACCCAGTGCCAGGGCCGTACTCATCAGTACACCGTACCATCTCACGGAAATAGGGCCAAGTTCAAAAGCAATAGGGTCCATGTTAACCTCTCTCCTTCAGCTGCAAAGATGTATGGTAACCACAAAACCGGAGTCAGGTGCTCCGGGCTTGCATTAATTTCACTATTAATTTATCCAACTGGCAGCTCTTTTGATAAACTTCCTTATCAGCCAGCGACCTCCCCTCCGCCAGTAACCGGGATAATTCTGCCCGTTCCGCAGCCAATCTTTTATTAAGGTCTTCTTTTTTATTCAAGGGACTCACCGCTCTCTACCAGATATTGTAATATATATCGGCTTTCTTCCTATATATGGTAGTTCGACAGTATTGAAAATTTTCCTTCCGGAAAAGATAAATTTGTCAAATTTTTACCCATTTTTGTACATGACACCAAAGCCGCCCCGGGGATTGCGCCAGTCAATATTATCATGAGCACAGCCGTACTTGCAAGTACCGCATTCCAAACAACCTTCATAAGCCGTATCAATTCGCTCTTCCTTTTCATCCCAGGCATACACCTTGGCCGGACAGATATACGCACAGGGCTTGCGCTCACAATGCCGGCAGACTTCCCGGTCTTTTATTTTCAGGTGGCTGTGTTTGTCCGACTGAAAGCGGTTGAGAAAAAGTTTATCCTCGACACTCATCTTTTTCATCCCAGGACCCTCCACCCGCGGTAAAGGTCTTTAACTATCTGGTACTTTGAGCGCTCAGCGGTAATATCGTTCCAGATTTTCTGCTGTTTTTCCTTTTTCGGTATACTGTCCACTGTTAAGAATTCCTCCAATGCCGCGTTGATAATATGAGGGTAAAAACTGAAAAACTGGCGGTTTCTTTCCATAACCAGGCCCACGTTTTGATACTTCTTCAAGTCCTTTAAAATAAAGGAATTTTCCAGCTTTCGCCGGTATTCGGACAGCATCCCCTGACTGAAGTCACCCCGTTCATGGGCGGCAATTACCGTTTCCGCCGCGTATTTGCCGGAAATCATGGCCATGTTGGACCCTTCCCGGTGAATACCGTTGCAGAGCATGGCAGCGTCACCCACCACCAGGACGTTATCCCGGCACAATTTGGGAATAGCCCGGTAGCCGCCCTCGGGAATCATATGGGCCAGGTACTCGTTTGTTTCCCCGCCCGCCAGCAGTCTTTTCACTGCCGGGTGGCTTTTCATATGTTCCAATACTTCATTGGGACTTAAACCCTCATGCTCCACCAGTTGGGATATTAAAACACCACAACCTACGGAAAGAGAATCTTTATTGGTATAAATGAAACCGGTACCCATCATGCCCATGGTGGAATGGCCCACCAGTTCAATGGTGGCACCTTCCCCTTCCTCCAAATTAAAGCGCTCCTCTATTTTTTCTTTCGGCATGGCGATAATCTCCTTTACCGCCACCGCCAGCCGGGAAGAGTTTATACCGTCTTTTTGCAGCCCTGCTTTCTGGGCCAACAGCGAGTTAACTCCCTCTGCAATGATAACCACGTTGCCATACACTTCGCCTTGATCCCTGCCTGTCTTTACACCTACAACCCTGCTGCCGTCATAGAGCAGGTCTTCCACCACGGTTTCAGTAATTAGCAGGGCGCCGGCAGCTACCACCTGCTTGGCAAACCAGCGGTCAAAACGTGCCCGGAACACCGTAAAGTTGTTGTAAGGCTCTTTTCCAAAGCCTTTACTGCGGTAGCCCAAGGTGACCACGGATTCCTTGTCCACCAGCCACAGGCGCTGCTCCACAATGGCTCTTTCCACCGGCGCCTTTTCCCAGAACTTGGGGATTATTTCTTCCGTGGGCCGGCGGTAGAGCACCCCACCCATGACGTTCTTGCTTCCCGGGTGGTCGCCCCGTTCAAAAATGACCACATCCAGGCCCGCTTTGGCTAAAATGTATCCCGCAGCCAACCCCGAAGGGCCTGCCCCAACAATGATTACATCAAATTTTTCCGACATGACTGAAGAACCTCCTTCACTGCCCCAATTGCCGGCGAAACTGCTCGATCATAGCCGGAACAATCTTAAATAGGTCGCCCTGGATGCCAAAAGTGGCAACTTTAAAAATGGCCGCCTCCTGGTCACTGTTGACCGCTACAATCACATCCGCGGTCTGCATCCCCACCAGGTGCTGTATTGCCCCGGAAATACCAATGGCAAAATACACCTTGGGCCGGACGGTGGTGCCGGTTTGACCCACCTGGTGTTCCGCGCCGATCCAGCCTGCTTCCACAGCCGCCCGGGAGGCACCCACGGTCCCCCCCAGTACCTTGGCCAGTTCTTCAATTAACCGGAAGTTTTCCTTGCTACCCACTCCCCGGCCACCGGCGATAATGATTTCTGCCTTGTCCAGGTAAACAGCTTTACCTTTTTCCCTGATATAATCTATTACCTTAACAGCAACGTCCGCTTCTGTTAAGGCCAGATTCGCGCGGACCAGTTCCCCTTGCCTGCCTTCCCGGCGGTCAGGCATATCCATAATCCGCGGCCTGACTGTCGCCATCTGCGGGCGGCGGTGACGGCAGATAATGGTGGCCATGATATTACCGCCAAAAGCCGGTCGCGACTGTAACAAATAGCGGGATTCCGCCTCTACATCCAATTCCGTACAGTCAGCAGTAAGTCCCGTCGCCAGCTTGGTGGCCACCGCTCCGGATAAATCCCGGCCCATGGTAGTGGCACCCATCAGGATAATCTCCGGCAGGTATTTATTTGTAAGGTTGACAATACCCTCGGCGTATGGCTGGGTACGGTAATGCTTTAACAGGGGGGATTCTATCAAGTAAACCTTGTCCGCACCGTATGCAAAAGCCTCACCGGCAATATCTTCCACATTTGCACCCAGCAGGATACCTGCCAGGTATGTCTTCAATTTATCCGCCAGCTTCCGCCCCGCCCCAAGCAGTTCCCAGGAAACCGGGGCTACATTTCCTGCCACTTGTTCAATAAATACCCAGACTCCCTTGTACTTTGTCAGTTCCACGGACATTTCCCTGGCGGTTTTGGTAGTTTCCTTGACCTGCTCTTTTTCCTCTCTGGCCATTTTTTCAGGTGGTTCATCCAACACCAATGCCTCGGTAGGACATACCTCAACACATGCACCGCAGTTGGTACATTTTTCCGGGTCAACATCGGCGACACCGTCAACCAGGGTCAATGCATCAAAAGGACAAGTCTGTACACAGAGACCGCAACCGATACATTTCTTTTTAGAAACCTCAACAGCCATATTTTTTCCCCCTAATTACCGGTCCGCAATGATTTCCTGTTTTACCAGCTTTTCCACCAATATTGCCGCCGCCTTTTCCGGATCATCCATACCGCCGGGGATAATTTCTCCTTCTTGCCTTTCCGGCGGTGGAAAAATCTTGCGCACCGTTGTGGGCGAACCTTTCAGGCCTATTTGTTCCGGGTCCATGTCAAAAGCGTCCTTATTCCACACTTCCGCCCGGGAACGTGCCGCACGAATCATATTGGGGAGTGTAGCGTAGCGCAGTTCGTTAATGTCTTTCACCACCGTAAGCAGCGCAGGCAGCGCCGCTTCCAAAATTTCCCTGGACCCCTCCAGCTTGCGCGCCACTTTGATTTTTTTATTTGCCGGGTCCAATGCCAAAATTTCCAGTACATATGTAAGCTGCGCGATACCCAGCCGGGTGGCAATTCCCGGCCCCACCTGGGCAGTGTCCCCGTCAATGGCCTGCTTGCCGCAGATTACCAGGTCAACTTTTTCCTCCCGGTCCAGTTTTTTAATGGTTTCAGTCAAGATGTAGCTGGTTGCCAGGGTGTCTGACCCGCCAAATGCCCGGTCACTGACCAGAATCGCCCGGTCCACCCCAAAGGAAAGGGCCTTGCGCAGTACTTCTTCCGCTTGAGGCGGCCCCATGGAAATCACGGTGACCGTACCCCCATGTTCATCTTTTAAGCCCATGGCTGCTTCCACGGCGTGGGCATCGTAGGGATTGATAATGGATGGGACGCCTTCACGAATCAACGTATTGGTCTCAGGGTCTATCCGCACTTCCGATGTGTCAGGAACCTGTTTGGCACATACCACAATATGCAAGCTGACCACTCCTCCCCGGTCGGAGTCCGGGCTGTACTCAGTGAATAACTTTTTCTTGCTGTCATTATTGTTAACCTAACCGGACAAATTAATGTAAGGGGGATAAAAAATTAGCTGTTGTTTGCCGGCGAGCTATCAAATCTGCCCGGTTTAAAGGTAAAAAAAACCACGGCCTGAGCCATGGTCATAATCTGCAGGATATTTATCCTTTCGCACCGCTGATACTGCAGACCTTGATGGTCTGCCCGATCTGCAGGTTTAAGGGGTCAATGCCCGGGTTCAGTTCTTCGATAGCTTCCACAGTGGTATTAAACCGTTGGGCTATCTTGAACAGCGTATCGCCGGCTTTGATGGTCACAAAGGTCAAAGTGGTCCCCGGCGGGCACTCGGTGGTTGTGGTGGGTTCCGGTCCAACCTGGATCACATCGGTAACGATATCCAGCTGGACACTTTCGGTAACTTTCACAAATATGGCTAAAATCACTGTTTGCTTCCACGGGAAGGCATCGGGGTCAAAGGGCTCAATCTCGCAGACATTGGCAGGGTAATCCGGCTCCTCGTAAAGAACATCCTCTACCCGGGGATGTATCTGCAGGTTCATGCCGGGTTCAGTGCCGGGCACCTCCACAAAGGCGGAGAAGGTTTCGTCAAAACTTTCTTCTCTGACCGAGTCGTCACAGAGGTCCACGAAGAATACTTGCTTGTGGATGGTTCCTTCAATGATTACCTTATCCTCTATCGGCTTGGTATCCCTGCGGTTGATTTCCACTTTAGTCTGCGTTTCTACAATCTTTTTCACCGGTACCGGGAAGCTAACATCGTTGGTAACACTGGTTTGTTTTTCGTTTTCACCGACCACACTTTCAACCTTAAGCAGGTCCTTCTCAACCTCAATACCCTCACCAACAACGTCGGTTACAACTTCAATCTGCAGGTCTTCAGTTACCTTGACAAATACTTCAATGATTGTTCGCTGTTTGGCGGTAGTATCCGTTTTCAGGTTGATATCCACGTTTTCCACCCGGGTGTGTACCTGGGCGTTCATACCCTCTTCAGCGCCGGGAATTTCCACAAAGGCATCAAAGTCTTCGTCCACACTCATTTCAAATACTCTGCCGGTATCCTTTTCCACATAGAAAATCTGCTTATGCAAGATGCCTTCTACAATTACTTTGTCCGGTATGATTTTTGTCGTCACATCTTTAATCCTGGTGGTAACATCCTTCACTTTCTTTACGTTCCGCGGGAAGGTAAGGTCTTCATCCACCTCTGCCTGGACTTCGTCCTCACCAATCACACTCTGTACCTTAAGTAATTCTTTGATGACATCCAGTTGTATGTCCGGAGAAGTGACGTCTGTAACTACTTCGATTTGTACTGTTTCCGTGACTTTGACAAAGATTTCCAGGATAACCGTCTGTCGCCAGGTGTCGGTCGGTACATAGGGGTCATCTGCAAGATCATCGTAGTCAATAAATTCAATGCGCGGGTGTACCTGGACGTTCAAGTCCGGTGTGGTGCCGGGAACATCAACAAATGCCGAGAATTTCTCTTCAACGGTTTTTTCAAAAACTTCCCCTTTTTGAAATTGCACACCATCTACAGTTCTGTCTTCATCCGCTACAAAAAAAATCTGCTTGTGAATTACCCCTTCAATGATAACTTTGTCTTCAATGGGCTTGGCGGTGACATCTTCAAGTTCTGCTTCGGTATCCCAGATTTTTTTAACTTTGACGGGAAATTCAATATCATTTGTTACAGTGGTCTGGATCGTATCCTCACCAACAACATTTTCCACCTTCAATAGTTTTTTTACAACATCAATATCAGACATGCAGTCAACCTCCTTTCATAAAATTATTCATCTTAATATATGCTGAACTCCAAGAAAAGTGACACCTCCCTTTCCTGGAAGACTCTGTTTTTACTAATATATTGTATGAACTGCCAAGATATTTGTGATAAATAAAAAAAGATGAGAATTTTTCGCTCATCGGGGATTGCCCGTAACTTCTTCACATATATACCCTTGCTGCCTGAATTTGAGTTGGCCGTTTTTTGCGTAGGCACGAGTAACTTCTTCACATATATACCCTTGCTGCCTTTCATAACAATTCCTCAACCCGTTGCCAAAG
>CAZGXM010000003.1:0-24188 GCA_964529795.1 uncultured Thermoanaerobacteraceae bacterium | reverse complement strand
TTCACATATATACCCTTGCTGCCTTTCATAACAATTCCTCAACCCGTTGCCAAAGATTTTCCAACAACGTCCACCCGATTTTCCACAACCCAGGGCCTGACACCCTTTGACAGCAGCACCTTCCGCCCAGGGTCCGTGGACGATACACAAATCCACTTTTTTGTTCAGGTGCAGGGACAACTGCTGCCAAATACATGCCGGTGGCATACGGTCCATTCGCGACAGTGATAGGGAAATAACCCGGGCTGGACTGCAAGCCCCACTTGACAAGTGAGTTTTCGTTTCCCGCATCCCCGCCATGGGCAACCAGCAAACGGTTGCCGATTTTTTGTGCCAGAAATTTGGCCAGGTAACGGGTCCGCAGGGGTTGGCTGCCCACCAAATCAATATTTGTCAGTAAGAGTATCACTATTTGCCTCCCCGGCCCTTTCGGCCGGTACTTCTTTCCAGACTGCCCAGCGCATAACCGCATACCTGGGCAGTCCTTACCACTAAAAGCACTGCCGGGCCCCACAGCCACACGCGCATGTCAGTGAAGGGCAGCTTCTTTTTGGCCAGACCAATGCTGTAGGCCACAAAAGCCAATACCAACGCAAGCAGCAGCCACGGTGTAAGATATGCGCTTGTTATTATGCCAACCGCTGTACCGCTCCAGCAAAATCCGAGGCGGCGGTAGATTTGGGTAAAGACGTGGGCCTGGCCGTCACCCCGGGAGTACCGCCAAAACTGCTTCCACAATGCTTTCAAATTCCTACGCTGTTCCCAGTAAACCACCGCATCCGGGGCAAGCACAAAAGTACAGCCATTTCTTCTCAGAGCCAGGTCAAAATAAGTATCTTCCCCGTAATCCAGCCACTGGGGATATCCCCCCACCTGCCGCCAGGCCCTCTTGCTAAACGCCACAGAGTGGCCGGAAGGAAGAAATTTGGTAAAATACGGGCTTTGGGGTATGGTGAGTGCGGCGATACACTGCTGCAGTGCAGTATCAGCCTCGGGAATATACCGGCCGGATACCACGTCGGTTTCGGAAAGCTGAAAAGGGGCGGTAATTTCCCGCAGCCAATTTCTATCCAGCGTGCAGCCGGCATCAGTGACGGCAATCACGGGGTAACATGCTTTTTCAATTGCTTCATTACGACCCCGGGCAATGTTCGCACCGGGAAGCGCCAACAGTTCCACCTGAAAGGGCGCCAACCGTTTGAATTGGAGCAATAAATCCCATGTGCCGTCACTGCTACCGCCGTCACTGATAATCATTTCCCCGGGGTAACGTGTTTGGGCCAAAACAGAAGGGAAAAAATCTTTCAAACTTTTTTCTTCGTTTTTTACTGTTACCACCAAAGATACAGGCAGCTGTTTCAATGTTCCGACCCCCAGTAAAACCAACCGCTGATACTCAGCATTTGCCTGGAGTAGCAAGTGCCGGGCTGGCAGGTTAAAGGTCTTTTAAACTCCCGTATAATTTACTTTGAGCGCCAATATGTGAACCCGCCGCTGCACCTAATCGGCATTTATTTTGCTGGTCTTCACCATCGTTAACCCGACAGTGACTCACGGAGTCCACTGCTCCCACTTGTCAAAATATAGCTGAACGTTGTGTCGCCCCCATTGATCTTGTTTTGTATGTTTTCATGAAAATCCGGGTTGCTCCGGACTAAAATTCAATTCCCATTGCTTCCTTCACATTTTCAATCCTGTTAAATACGGTAATGTTGTCCGACCCGGCAAATAAAAGGCCCACGGCACGCATCCGGTCATCCAGTACCAGGGAGCCGCTGTCTCCCGGCCGGGAGAACATATCACTGACAATCTGGTCAGTAAAAAGGGCAAATTCGCCGTTGCCCAGTGCCACCCGTAAAGTTACAGCCACTGCTGTTATCTTACCCTTGGTAACACCGCTGGTTCGCCCGCTTTTTTGTACGGCCATGCCGGGCTCTGCGGCTGCAGTACCGGTCACTTTCCCCAATTCCAGGATTTCTTCAGAAACTGCCTTGTCGCTTGCCGGCCGGGCCACGGCACAGTCCACCCGGTTTATAATACCGTAATCCTTTTCCAGCCGCAGGCGGTAATTGGGGCGTACCAGTTTCACCACCCTGTCCCCCACGGCAGCGGCAGTCATGGCAATGGGACACTCTATCTCTTCAAAGGTCCTGCGTATGGGCACATATCGCTCCAAATGGGCGATTGTATCTCCCTCAGTGCCGCCGTCATAAGGTCCCGGCTGGTAAACGGGGTCACCGGGCCGGGCCCTGCCGTCCTTGCCGTTGGTGGCGTTGGCCAGTACGTGGCAGTTGGAGAGAATCAGCCTTTCCCCGCTGCCGGCGTCTTTCACCACCGCGCCAAAAGTACCGGCAGTAATCTTGTAATGACCGATGCTCACTCCCGGCTGGGCGGGGCGCATCCTGTCAGTCCGGCTATCAAAAAAATGGATTTCCCCCACTTCCACCACGTCAGTGGGCAATTTGTCCAATCTTTTGGGAATAATATTCTCCCCGCGGAGGTAGACTTGGGGTAATTTTTTGGAGACAAATACCACCAGAGCCGGCTCGTCAGTCTCCTTCCCACGGGTGATCTTGTAACCAATGCCCACACCCACCACGTTATCCAACGACATCAGGTAATCCCGGTATTTTTCCAAGACTTTTCCTGCCCTATCCATGCTGTCACTCTCCTTCCCCTAAATGGAAACATTTAATAATCGCAGCACATCGCCAATCGAGTTGTAAATAACAGCGTTAAAAGACCCGCCTACCAGTAATCCCAACGCTCTTTTGCTACCGTCCACCAGCAACGAACCGCTGTCCCCGGGTCCCGCCATTTTACTGGTAAGTATCTGGTTTTCAAAAATCGCCGTTTTCCCGAAATTGTAATTGATTCTCACCGTCATGTCCAAAATACGGATTCTGCCGGTAGTTACTCCGGTGGCGGCGCCGCTTTTATAGACACGCATACCGATTTTGGGCGTACCGACTCCCTGAGGCCTCACCGACAACCCCAATATTTTCCCGTCTACCAGCTGACCGCTAAGCGGCAGGGCAACGGCAGCATCCACTTGATTGACGGTAAAATTGTCGTAGAACACCGGTACAAAGCGAAAAAGGGTGGCAATCCTGTCCTCCGGGTCCCGCCCGCCATCGCCGGGCCCGGGTTGCAAAATGGCATCAACAACTGCTGACCTGCCGTCACTGCCGTTGCTCAGGTTGGCCAAAATATGATTGTTGGACAAAATTACCGCCTGCCTGGTTTCATTGTCCCGCACCAGGGCGCCAATTGTACCGCAGGTAACTGCCATATGCCCGATACTCACTCCCGGTCGGGCCGGGCGTACCCGTCCCCGCCTGTTTGCTTTATCTTGATAGGCTTTAAACTCCCCTACTTCCACCACGTCAGTGGCTACCTTGCCAAACGCTCTGGGAATCAACTGGTCTTTGGGTAAATCTTTTTCAGGCAGCTTCAGTCTTACACATACCATCAGTGCCTTTTCCGGGGTGGTCACGGTATGTCTCTCTTTATATCCCAAACCCACGCCCACCACATTTTCCAAACCCAATAAAAATTGCTTATGCTTATCGGCCACCAGGCGAATATGTTGCATTGGCAAACCCCCTAAATCCGGCAACCTGTGCACTTTGTCGCTGATACATCCTATTCAAAAAGAAAATCATCCGTGAGGCGGAAATGAAAAAAACCTTCCGGCATGTGCTAGAAGGGAATGGCAAAGCGGCTAAAAAACCAGTCATCACTTTTTTGCCGCCGGACAAGGTAATCCCGGCGCTGTTCCCAGACATCGCTGAACATAACTTTTGTAAAGACCTTTGAAAACCACTTACTGTCCTTTCGTAAATCCAATGCTTTGGCAACACGTTTTTCTGCCAGGTGACTGAAGACCATGCGGTAAAAGTTGTAGTTCACCTGTAAAAAATTAACCGGATACGGGTGCTTGGACCGGAAATGATGTTTAACAAGCACGTCCCCGTGCACGTACACCTTATAACCAAAAAGCCAAAGTTTCAGGGATATTTCCTCATCTTCATGCCCCCATACTTTAAACCCCCGGTCAAACCCGCCGACATGCTCAAAAGCTTCTTTTCGCACCGCCATGCAGCCGCCGGGAATTAACGGCACTGCATAGGCGCCACCGGCCCGCCGGGGCAGCCACTTATTTTCCAATCTTTCATTCCATGTCTGGCCGTAGCCGACCGCACCACGGCGGTCCGTGGCGCCGATGGCCGGGGATACCGCCCCTACCCGGCTGCCGTTCAGGCATTCAACCAGCCGGTCCAACCAGTAATCTTCCACCAGCACGTGCCCGTCGCAGAAAACAAATATTTCCCCCCGGGAATTTTCGGCGCCGTAGTTTCGGGCCTGGCTGGCGCCCAAACCCTTGGTTACCAGGAGCCTGCCGGGCAAATCCCCGCTTTTCAGGAAATTGCAGCAGCCGTCTTCCGAGCCGTCATCGACCACAATCAATTCATATTCCACGGCAACTTTGGCCCTGAGAATGGAATTCACAGTCAGTTCCACCAGGGTCCCTTCGTTTTTACAGGGAATGACAATGGAAACCAAACCCATAAAACCCTCCAGATATGGAAAAAGAGATTTGTTGTATCATATGCCCGGAAGAACAAAAGCATTCCCTACCATTCGGCACTTATTGGTAATGCTTTTGTTCTTACCCAGGGAACCCCATGTGTTCCCTAGGTCGCTATCGCTGTAACCCTCCTTATTGACATAAGGGGGAATCCCCCTTAACAACCCCCATGTTCAGGAAATTATCCACAGGGCATAATTTCCTGAACATAAACAAAATAACACCCTCACTTACCAAATGAGGGTGTTACGCAGCCGAAAGCTTATCTCAACAATCCATTATTGAACTATTTGCCGGTAAAATGCTGGGTAAATATTTTGCCGTACCTGCTACCATCAACTATGCCGATGCCGATGTGGGTATAGTTGGGGTTTAAGATGTTTGCCCGGTGCCCGGGGCTATTCATCAGGTTCCGGTGTGCCCAGTCCACCCGGGGCGCCCCGGCCAGGTTTTCTCCGGCATAACGGTAACGGATGCCCGCCGCCCGCATCATGTCAAAAGGTGAGCCGTAAGTGGGCGACTGGTGGGCAAAATAATTATTGTCCACCATATCCCGGCTCTTTAGCCGGGCGGTTCTCACCAACTCCATGTCCACTTTCAACGGAGCCAGTCCCCGCTCCACCCGTTCCCGGTTCACCAAGTTGATCATTTGCCGTTCCTCGGCAGTCAACCCTGCAGGAAGGCTGTCGCTGTTATCCGCTTGAGCGGTAGTACCATCCCCCGAACCATTGTTTCCGGTTTCCGGCACCGGCTGTACCGGGGGTACATCCGGGTTGTCGCTGCCGTTGTCACCCCGTTCCGCCGCTTCCTGCAACCGCTGCCAGGTGGTCCGGTCAACCACCCCGGTTACATCGAGGCCGGCACCTTTCTGGAACTCTCTTACCGCCAAATATGTCCTTACTGAAAAATACCTGCTTACCTTGCCCGGGTCATAGCCCAGGGAATCCAGCCATGTTTCCAGTTGCAGCACGGCACTGCCATAACTGCCATATTTTAACGTTTCAAACCGGGAACTTTCGCCCTGTTGGCCATGTCTATCCGGATAGCGAATGACAATACGGCGGAAAATATTGTCTCTTCCCGGTTGAGGAGAAGAAACATAGTTGCCGGTGCCGCCACCCGCCAACTTTTGCTTGATAATGTCAAGAGTTTTTTCGTCCGCCACACCGGTCACGGGCAAGTTATTATCCCTTTGAAACTGCCTTACTGCCCTTTTGGTAGCGTAATTAAACCAGTAACTATTGGAACCAATCCGGTAACCCAACTGCTCCAAATCTTGTTTTAATTCCTGTACCTGTTTGTCATAATCACCGTAACTCAGTTCCCGCTCTGCGGCATACTGCCAAAAGTTACCGCCATAGTCTCTGTTAATATAGAGAGTGATGGCTCCAGCCGCCGGAGCTTGAGTAAAAATGAGTATAAAGGCAGCCATTGCTGCAATCAAAGTTGATAGTCTTTTCATCATGCTCCCCCCGTCTTGTGAAAAAATAAACCAGCTTCATTAAAATATTCGCCAAGGAGAATTCTTGCCCTGCCGGTAAATGTTGCCATTAAAGGTAAACGCGAGCGGAAAAAAACCGTGCTCAAACCCCGGGGTGAAAAAATTTGCCGAAAACCAAAAGCCCCGGCATTACTCCGCGGCCACAATGTCCGCCGCTGTACCGATTGGCACCAGCGGGCAAACAATTTCAACATCCTTGTTATACATACGGTTTCAAATGTTCTCGTGAACGGCAAAATTAAAAAAACCACCAGGACCAAACCCGGCAGTTTTTCTCAAGCTCTAGCACCGGCAATTTTAACTTCTTCTTCTTCGTTAAACACAGTCAGTTCCACTGTTTCCGTCAATACATCGGTATAACTGAAAGAAATGCGGCGGATACTTTGTTTTTCATCCAATTTAATGACAAAAATATTCGGGTACGTTTTTTCCAGTACGCCTACCCTTTCCACAACTTTTTTTCTCCCCCTGTTGGCTTTTAAACGAATCTTGTTGCCAACATAGCCTTCCAAATCTTGTTTGATTTCTGCCAAAACCTTTTTTGCCGCCAAAAAATCACCTTCTTTCCTATTCTATTATATTCTAGCGGACTAGCAACAATTTGTCAAGCAGAATATTTAATTATACTAAAGTATAGCAGCCAGGTCAAATAAAATTTTTTCATATTTTCATACGCCATTAATAGGGAGATTTGGGATAACCCAAGCGAAACCTGCCCCGGGTTTCCACGCCACCGACACCGTCAGTGCCGGTAATGGTATTGACTATGACGTCTTTTATGGAAAGTTTCTCATTAATTGACGAAAATGCTATTTTTTCTACAATAAAGACCGGATCAAAGGCATGAATGAATACCCGCAGTGGCGAACTGGCAAAATTGGCCCCCGCGGCCAGAATGGCCTCATAATGTGACTGGCATGCTCCGGCAAAAATTACCAGTTCGTCCTTGCTGGGTTCCAAACGCCTTGCTGCCCGCACGGCCTCCACAAAATAACGGGAATTACGGTAGCTGTCTAATGCGGTCAGGTCTTTTTTCCCTTTCAGGATTGCGTCGTGACCGGTGAGCACCAGAATATCGACCGGTTCTTCCAGCAATACTTTTGGGACCCGCTTGGCCTGTTCCCACTCCGGAACAGTCTCCCCCCGGGCGTTAATATTTAATTCCCGGTATGTTTTCAGGCATTTTTGCAAATACTCCCTGTCACCGTCAATATGCAGTACCCTGCCGGGCATTTCAAAAAAGGAATAACTCTCCGCTCTGCTCAAACCGGACAACGTTCTCTCCCAATCCCGTTTGCGGCGGCGAAAAATATTTTTTTTACAACCGAGACACTTTGCCTTAAAAAGCTTCTGGTACTCCTCAATTTCGTCTTTGTTTTTCTTTTTCAGATCTTCCACCGGTGCATCCGCCAGCAAACGCACGTCCAACCCCTTTAATTCCGCAATTTTCCGGCCTTTGCTCTTTTTGATTTCTACTACCTTGAACAGTACATCGCTATCATAGGAAACACGTCCGACAATATCCCCTTCCTTGACCATCATTCTCCCCTCCGAAACTACTTCTTTTTTCATTCTATGTTCCGTCTGACCGGGAAGTTAAGGGAAAAACAACATGATGCGGCAAATGGCATAAAATAAAGAAGCAGCTAGGGAGGTGGGTGAAATTGCTGGCAGTAGTAATCCCTGCCAACAACGAGGAAAAAAATATTTGCCGGGTCATCTATAATCTCCATGTCCTGCGCCCCGGTTTGATAATTCCGGTAGTAAACGGCTGCAGCGACAACACTTTGCCCGAAGCACTGAAGGCTGGAAGTGACCATTTGCAAATTTTATACTACAAGGATGCCCTGGGCATTGACATGCCCCGGGCTTTGGGAGCATTATACGCCTTTAATCACGGTGCATCCCGGGTAATATTTGTTGATGGTGACATGGTGGGTAGCTTTCAAAAACACCTGCTGGAATTGGACCGGGCCTTGTTAAGTGGTACCCATATGGCTTTAACCAACTGCTACCCTTATATTACCACCCGCCAGCCGTTAACTTCCATGGTGCTGCAGTTTCGCGCCCGTTTAAACATTGCACTGGGTATGTATGCCCGCCTGGGATTGGCATCGCCTTCCCACGGTCCGCACGGGATATCCCGGGAAGTGTTCGCATACATCCCTGTGCGGGAATTGGCTGTGCCACCGGTGTCTTTAGTGTTCGCTGTAAAATACCGCCTTTCAGTGAAGGTAGCCACCGCTTTGCCTCACGCCCAACTGGGCTCCCCCAGCAAAGGAGACCACCACTCGGAAAAAATAGCCGCCACCCTCATTGGCGATTGTTTGGAAGGATTGAGCATACTGGCGAAAAAACCTCGCTCCCGGTGCTGGGAGGGCACTGAATATACGGGATACCATGACCGGCGCCGCTTTGATATTTTGGATGAGCACTTGAAAAAGAAGGTCCGGTGGACTGTTTTCCGCCCCAGAAAATAAGCTCCTGGAAATCTTTAAACTTATTGGTGATCTTTTACGAATGAAAACCGGTGCGCTATGGGCTATAATGTGATAGGAATCAAGAACAACCACAGGAAAGGAAGGGAATGCAAAAAATCGTTACCGGGGAGGTTTTAAAAAATGGGTCGCCATAGCGCGAGAATATTTGTACTAATGTTCACAATCCTGTTCAGTGTTTTATCAATGGGGACGGCCTGGGCCTGGACTTATTATGTGCAGAAAGGGGACAGCCTTTATTTTATCGGCCGGCGTTTCAATGTTAGCACGGGGAAATTAAAAGAAGCAAACGGCCTGAATTCCAATACCATTTATCCGGGCCAGAAGTTGTGGATACCGGAAAAATCAGACAGTACTTATACGGTTAGAGCAGGAGATACCCTTTATTCCATCGCCCAGCGTTTCGACACTACTCCATACGCTATCCGGTCAGCCAACGCTCTGAAATCCAATTTGATTTGGCCGGGCCAGAGGTTGTTTATTCCTGCTCAAACGCGAGCAACAAGGAACACAAACCGGGCACAGTTATCCAGAGGCGGTTATGACCGTAACCAGGTAATGCTCCTGGCCCGCTTGATTTACGGGGAAGCCCGGGGAGAGAGCTTCACCGGACAGGTGGCCATTGCCGCCGTTGCCCTGAACCGGGTAGAAAGCCCGCTGTTCCCCAATAGCCTGCAGGGGGTAATCTACCAACCCTGGGCTTTTACCGCGGTATACGACGGGCAGTTTTACCTGCAGCCCGACCAAACAGCCATTAAAGCTGCCAAGGCTGCATTAAACGGCTGGGACCCCAGCGGCGGCGCCCTCTATTACTGGAATCCGGCCAATGCTACCAACCAGTGGGTCTGGACGCGAACCATTACCAATAAAATCGGTAAACACCTGTTTGCGATCTAGACCAAAAGAGACCGCTATTGATCAGCGGTCTCTTTTGTTTTTAACCTTTCCAACTCGTCCGCTTGTACTTTTTCGGCAACCTTTTTAACCAGGCTCAGCAGTTGCAGACGTCTCTTCACGTCCTGTTCCGGTGTCAAGTACATCCTCACAACCCCCGGGGAAATTTTTATATATCTATCATTTCCCGTTAAAGCTGTTACTAAACTCTTTTCCCGTTCCCGGAACAATTTATTTCTGCCCTTCGTTTTCCGGCATCACTTGGTGTGTTTGTCCGCCACTTTTGATGCCCCGCAAGAATCCGGCTTGATTTTGGCGTCAAAGCCGCTGCCTATTACCATCCCCACTATTTCCCGGATTAACTCCCGGGTATCGCCGTGGGGACCGATGTCCAGGTGGATTTCCAGGTCCAAATCACCGTGCCCGTTTTCTGCCAGGCGTTCTGCCACTTTACTGGCAGTCTCCAAACTGAGAGCTGTTTCATAAAATATTTTCTGCCGTAAACTTTCTATTTTTCTGTGTCTCTTTTTCCGATAATAGTACCGCGCACCTCTGCCCACTTGATGGACAATTATGGCAGTGACAAAACAGGTGTCCGCCCTGGCATGGGAATCCGTACCGATAATTATCTTATAACGGGCATCGGGAAAATCCTCCACAAAGGCCATAATATCCGCAAATACCTGTTCTAACGTGAGCTTCCCTTTTGTCGGGCTGACAAAGTACATGAAACCACCTTCTTTTGGATAGTGCCACGCCTTGTACATACGCACCCGGTTTATACCCAGCCGAGAAATTCATGAGTATTACTTGCCGAGACTGTTGGCCAACCGGGCAAACTGGTCAATGGACAATTTTTCCCCGCGCACTTTCGGGTCCATGCCCAGTTCTGCGAGCACTGCCTGAATATGCCTTTTGTCCAATGCCAGCGGTGAATTTGCCAGGGCATTGGGCAGCGTTTTCCGGCGTTTGTTAAATGCCGCCCTTACCACTTGAAAGAAAAAATCCCGGTCCTTCACTAATACTGCCGGCGTATCCAATGGCTCTAATTCCACAACCGCAGACTCAACCTCGGGTTTGGGTAAAAAAACTGTTGGCGGTACAATAAATTTTATCCCACAGCGGCAGAAATACCTTACCGCCACTGTGAGAGAACCGTACTCAGCCGTACCGGGTTGCGCCACCATTCGTCGGGCCACTTCCTTTTGAACCATAAGCACCATCTTTTTTATCCGAAACTGATTTGTCAAAAAATGCATTATCAATGGGGTGGTAATATAATAAGGCAAGTTGGCAACAACTTTGTAAGGAACCGTTCCCAGTTTCCCCGCCAGTGCATCCAAATTTATTTTCAAGGCATCGCCTTGCACAATGGAAACATTGCCAAAACACGCCAGGGTCTCCGCCAACACAGCCACCAGGCCCCGGTCCAGTTCAATGCAAATTACCCGCCCGGCCTGTAGTGCCAGGTACCGGGTCAATGCGCCCAACCCGGGGCCAATTTCCACCACCGTGTCAGTTTCTTTTAAATCACCTGCCGCCACAATCCTTTTGATTACATTTTCATCGATTAAAAAATTTTGGCCCAACTTTTTATTAATGCGCAATCCGTGTTCTGTTAATATCTCCCGGGCGTTTTTGGGCGAAACTGGGTCCAAGCAAACTCCTCCTCCACATATATGCTTATTATACTACATAATTTGCAGGCAACCAAACTTGCCGGGAGCAACCGTAAAACAGGGTTTCCCAAATAAAAAAAAGGCAGAAAACCCTACCTTTATTCCAAAATATATACTTTGGTACTGCGCCGTCCCCAGGACAGGGCATCTTCCCTGGTATCAAAAAACAAATCAATTCTTTTACCCTTGATAGCGCTGCCGATGTCCTGGGCTTTGGCAAAACCGTAGCCCTCGACATACAGTTTCGTCCCCAGGGGAATCACATTCGGGTCAACAGCAACAGTGCCGACTTCAGGATAGACGCCGGTAAAGGTGTCATTGCCGGTATGGGTATATCCGGTGGCCACCACCTCTATCGCTCTTTCAAAGCGAAAGTTCCTGGAACCCCGGGAATAGTGCTGGACGGTCCCCATAGCCACTACCTGGTTGCGGGGCTCTTTTACCAGTTGTTTATCTATAACCTCTCTCGCTACCTCCACCCCGTCTTCATACGTAATCCTGGTGACTATTTTTTCTCTGCCCGGTTCACCTCTTTGCACCACCCGCCGTAAACCCCGTTCCAAAGTTTCTGCTTCCTTGCGTACAATTCCGAAAGGTACTTCCTTTACAGTGGTAACTTCTTCGGTCGTTACTCTCACTACTCTGACCACATCATTACGTGCCAGAGTTTCTGTCAGTGCCGGTAAAACCTTGTCTTTTCCCCTTAATGAAATCCCCGCCTTGTTCAATACCTGTGCCACGGACGCCGGCGTAGTAATCACCTGTTTCTCCCTGCCATCGGCAATCACCTTGACCGGATAAGCGCGTACCACCGTAACTTCCATCCCTTTGGAAACTTCTGTGTTGATTGCCGGGATAACCCTGTCTTCTTCCTTTAACTTAATACCCGCCTGGCCTAACACTTCACCCACAGTGCCCGCAAAAGTCTTTACAGTAATTAACCGCTCACCATCTGCAATGTAAACGGTTTTTCGGGTAATACCATAAGCAAAACCCACCATAAGCACAAGCAAAACAGATGTCGCGAAAATAAACCATGTCAGCCGCCTGCCGCGCCGGTTGGTCTCGTCCCCTTGCATGGCATCACCTCCCAAAGCCATCCTATTCTACACCCGTCCACAATATCCTTTGGGACAATTTGGCTAACAATGCCTGATTCCGCCTGAATAAACGGGGAAAACCGTCTACTCAATCCCTAAAACCGCCTTTGTATTGTTAAAAGTGATAAAAGCCAATTCTTCCAACGAAATTCTTTTGATTTCAGCAATTTTTTCCGCAATATAACGGACATATGCCGGTTCATTACGTTTTCCCCGCTTGGGTTCCGGCGCTAGATAGGGACAGTCGGTTTCCACCAGCAAGCGGTCAACGGGCGCCATTTTGGCAATCTCCAGCGGCCTGTGAGTATTCTTAAAGGTGACCGGTCCGGCCAGGGAGATATAAAATCCCATCTCCAAACACTGCTTGGCCATCTGCCAGCTGCCGGAAAAACAGTGTAAGATGCCGCCCACTTTTTCCGCGCCCTCGCTTTTCAGCATATCCACCGTCTCCCGATGGGCCTCCCGGTCGTGAACAATGATGGGCAAGTGAAGTTCCCGGGCCAAATTGATCTGGTCACTAAAGGCCTGCTGCTGGACAGCTTTGGGCGAGAGGTTGCGATAGTAGTCCAGCCCCATTTCCCCCAAGGCTACTACTTTTTTGCTTTCTGCCAAGCTTTTCAGTTCGTCCAAAGTCTCCCGGGACACCGTGACCGCATCATGGGGGTGTACACCCACGGCGGCAAAAACATTGTCATGCGTTTCTGCCAACGCCACGGAAGCCCTGCTTGCCTCCAGGTCATAGCCAACGTTGAGAATATGCGTAACCCCGTTATCCCCGGCGCGTGTAATAACCTGGTGCAAATCACCGGCAAACTGCTTATCCCCCAGGTGGGCGTGACTGTCAAACAGCATTTATTTCACCCTGCTTCCTGCAGGCATATCTTCGCTTACGGTTAAAAGTGACAGTGAATCACCCCGGGAGGCGGCAAGCACCATGCCCTGGGAGGTAATGCCCCGCAGTTTGGCGGGCTTTAGATTAGCCACTATCACAACCTTTTTACCTATTAACTGCTCCGGTTGGTAGTACTTGGCTATACCCGCAACCAGCGTACGTTCCTCATTTCCCAGGGAAACCTTCATTTTAACCAGCTTATCGGTGTTCTCCACCTTTTCCGCTTCCCGTACCTCGGCAATTCTTAAGTCCACGTTGGCAAATTCATTGATATCAATCATGTTTTTCTTTTCTCTTTCCTGCTCTTTCTCTTTGGCTTGCTTCTGCTGCTTGGTCCTGGACACCGGTTTTTCCTCCGGTTCTCCCGTCACCTGGATACGGGGAAAGATCGGCTTGCCACGGTTAATTGTTACCCCCGCAGGAAATGCCCCCCATTCTTTACTGCTTTGCCACGAGTGAACTTCCTTTTTATCAAGTATGCCCAGCTGTTCCCAAATTTTTCCCGGCAAAGTCGGCATGTGCGGCGTACACAAAATCGTAACCACCCGGATGGTTTCTGCCAAATTATACATCACCGTTGCCAACCGGGAAGCCTTGCTGCTGTCTTTGGCCAAGCGCCACGGTGCCATTTCCTCAATATATTTATTCGCCTTGTTTACCAGTTCCCAAATCTTTACCAAGGAGTTGGCCAGTTCCATTCTTTCCAGCAGGTTTTCCACTTGTCCGGGCAGGGCCGCTGCCAAATCAAGCAGTTCCTTATCTTCCGGCTGCTGCTCGCCGGGCCCGGGCACCTTGCCCTCGCAGAACTTTTCCAGCATTGCCGTGGTGCGGCTTAAAAGATTCCCCAGGTCATTGGCCAAATCCATATTTATCCGGTGTATCAGGGCGTCTTCCGAATAACTGCCGTCGTTGCCGTAAGGCATTTCTCTCAGCAGGAAGTACCTCACCGCATCCACACCGTACTTATCAATCAATACCAGCGGGTCTACTACATTCCCCCTGGACTTGGACATCTTCCCACCTTCCAAGAGCAGCCAGCCATGACCAAAAACCTGCTTGGGCAAAGGGATTCCCGCGGCCAGCAGGATAATGGGCCAGATAATCGTGTGAAAACGGACTATATCCTTGCCCACTAAATGCATATCCGCCGGCCAGTATTTACTGAACTTTTCCGGGTCATCCAAACAGCCGATGGCAGAAATATAATTGGTCAACGCATCAAACCAAACATAAATCACATGTTTCTCGTCAACAGGCACCGGTATTCCCCAATCAAAAGTGGTGCGGGATACACACAAGTCTTCCAAACCTTGCTTGATAAAGCTGATCATTTCATTGCGCCGGGAAAAAGGTTGAATAAACTCAGGGTGCTGGTCAATATATTCCAGTAATTGGCCCGCATACTTGCTCATGCGGAAGAAATAGCTTTCCTCTTTGAGAAGTTCCACCTCCCGCCCACAATCGGGGCACTTGCCGTCATCCAGCTGGCGGTCCATCCAAAAGGTCTCACAGGGCGTACAGTACCATCCTTCGTATTCAGACTTGTAAATATCACCTTTATCATAGATTTTCCTGAAAATATGCTGCACCACTTTGATATGTCTTTCTTCCGACGTGCGAATAAAATCGTCGTTGGTTATTAACAATTTGTCCCAAAGGTGCTTGAAATTCGCTACTATCCGGTCCACGTATTCAATGGGCGTCATTCCTTCGCTCTTGGCTTTCCGCTCAATTTTTTGGCCATGCTCGTCAGAACCGGTGAGAAACATCACATCATACCCGCGCATCCGCTTATACCTGGCCAGCGTATCCGCAGCCACGGTGGTGTAGGCATGCCCAATGTGCAGGTTATCACTGGGATAATAAATCGGTGTGGTGATATAATAGGTTTTTCCGCTCATGACACTACCCCCTGTAAAATATTTTGACCTCCCTTCCCCGTTAGGGACGAGAGGTTCGCGGTACCACCCTAATTCGCTCAAAACTATGAGCCTCACGGAAGTTGCCTTCCACCCTTAACGCGGTAAACGTCTCAGCCTACTCAGGTGGACCTTTTCAGCCAAACAACTCCGGGGCCATGTTCGGTAAAATCCCGGCACGGGCTTCCACCGTCCCCGCTCGCTAAGACCAGCAAGTTTTACCTACTCTTCCCCATCATAGTTTTTCTTGATATTTGAAAGACAAAAGCCTACCGTTTTTATGCTGCTTTGTATTATAAATTGATACTGCCCCATTGTCAAGTTCCCCCCGATTGACTAAGCTATTACTTTTTTTATATATTTTTACATTTTATGTTGACTTTAACTGGAACCCCTGGTATCATTTACTTGTAACAACTTGTCGAATATTGTAGATGGGAGAGGTGAAACCATGATAAAATCCACAGGCATCGTACGCAAAGTTGACGAGTTGGGAAGAGTGGTAATCCCCATTGAGCTGCGTCGCACATTGGGCATAGAAAAAAAAGACGCCCTGGAAATTTATGTGGATGCGGAAAAGATTATCCTCAAAAAATATGAGCCTGCCTGCGTTTTCTGCGGGAACGCTGAAAATGTGGAAGTCTTTAAGGGTAAGAACATCTGCCGCGAATGCGCTGCCTCGATGGCCGGCAAGGCTGGTTAAAAGTCAGGCTGGGAAACTTCTTTAAAAGGTTGGCATCTGTCAACCTTTTTTTGTTTTTTACTGATTACCCGGCCCGTCAACTTGATGGTATCGGGCATACACCTCTCTTTTTGGCAGTTTTCGCTCTTTTGCCGTTTCCTTAATCGCCTCATTTTTAGTATACCCGCGGTTTACCAATAAATCCACGTGTTCCGCCAGTGAAATGTTTTCCCACCAGGGCTTTTCCGTTTCTGTTTCAATTTCTTGTTTGTCGGCACCACTAATGATTAAACAAAACTCCCCCCTGATTTCCCGATCTTCCACGAGACGGGCCAGTTCCGCCAAGGTTCCCCGCAGCACCTCTTCGAATTTTTTAGTCAGTTCCCTGGCAATAACCGCAAAACGTCCGCTGCCCAGGTGTTCACGACAAAGCACCAGGGTTTTTTTTAATCGATGCGGCGCTTCGTATAGGATTATTGTGCGTTCCTCTTTAACTAAATCCGCCAATCTCTGCCTGACCTCTTCCTTTTTCCGGGGGAGAAATCCCTCAAAAACAAACCGGTCCGTGGGTAAACCGGAGACAACCAGCGCCGCCAAAGCGGCGCTGGGTCCGGGGATGGGTAACACGTCAACATGATTTTGTATCGCTTCTTTAACTATCAAGTACCCCGGGTCGGAAATGCCGGGCATCCCCGCGTCCGTTACCAAGGCAATGTCCTGGCCGCCTTTTATCTTTTCTATCAACTGCCCAGCCCGCTCCCGGGCGTTATGCCGGTGGTAGCTTGTCAATGCTTTGGCAATCTGATAATGGTTGAGCAATTTCCTGGTATGCCGGGTATCCTCGGCAGCAATCAAGTCCACTGCTTTTAACACTTCCAAAGCCCGTAAAGTAATATCCCCCAAATTGCCGATGGGGGTACCCACCAGGTAAAGCGTTCCCATAGTCACTTCAATCACCGTCTTCTCCATAAAAAATTCGGTTTAGCTCACGAGTATATTCCCCGGTGTTTTCATAGATAACCAGGGGACTTTCTATGGTTAACTGCCTGTTGCTTTGCTTTTCTCCTTCGATCAACACCAAACTGGCCGCAGCTTTCAGCCGCGGGTGAACAAAACGCAGCCTTATCGGCTGCAAATTATTACTACGAAAATCTTCAACCAGCCCGGGCAGTCTTTCCGGTTTATGTACCAACGCTACCCGCCCTTTTGGTTTGACAAGCCGTGCTGCCGCCGCTACCACCCGGGATAAAGTACAGTGTATTTCCTCGCTTGCAATACGTTTTTGCTGCAGTGGGCTCTTGCCCCCGGTGCCCGGCTTGCGGTAGGGCGGGTTGGACAGTACCAGGTGAAAGCGGTTTTGGCCCCAAACTTCCGCCATTGCAGTAAGGTCGCCGTGTCTTACCTCTACTTGAGCCGAAAGGTTGTTTAAGGATATATTTTTTTCCGCCAGCGCCACCAGTTCTTCTTGTATTTCCACTCCGTAAACTTTTATTCCCGAAAATCTGGCAGTTAAAAGCAGCGGAATTGCCCCTGCTCCCGTCCCCAAATCCGCCACAATTTCCCCGGGAGAGGGCGAAACAAAAGCAGCTAAAAGCACCGTGTCCAACCCCATCCGGTAACCCCGCCGCGGCTGCCACATTTTTCTTTTCCTTATCAGCAGGTCATCCAGTGTCAAGTCATGGGTATCCATAAGCACTTTCTTAGACGTCTCCTGTTTTTTTTAGAAAACTCAAACAAAACAAGCAGTCCTCGCCGGCACTGCGGAAGCTGCCGAAGTGGGCGGGACAGATGTGAAACCCTTCCTCGTACAACCGCACCAGGTTATCGAACCCTTCCCCGGTATCCTTTCTCTGGTACAGTTTGCGGCGTAAGCTTTCATTTTGTTCTTCCAGGGCATAAACGTGCATCTTTAAGTCCTGAACCTCGGATAATAAGGTTTTTAGCTGGTCTTCCACGGCAATGAGTTTTTCCGTCAGTTTCATAACCAATCGCCCCCCGCTCTGAGAGCAAACTACTTATCTTTTTCCTGCTGAATTTCCCCCAGAGAATATTCACCGATGCGGCTGTCTTCAGACAATTGTACCAAAACGGTTTCCTTCAGGACATTGGTGCTGACAACTTTTCCCTTACCTTCCGGAGTAACCACCGTTTCCCCCTGGTCCGGGAATAAGTACCGTATCTTTTTATAAGTATCAGCTTCGTATTTTAAACAGCACATTAATCGCCCGCAGATACCGGAAATTTTATTGGGGTTAAGTGACAGGTTTTGGTCCTTGGCCATGCGGATGGAAACCGGGTCAAAATCCCCCAAGAAAGCCTTACAACACAGCACCCGGCCGCAGGAACCGATGCCGCCGATCAACTTTGCCTCATCACGCACACCTATTTGTCTCAATTCAATACGGGTACGAAAAACCGCTGCCAAATCTCTCACCAGTTCCCGAAAATCCACCCTGCCGTCAGCGGTGAAATAAAAAATAATTTTACTGACATCAAAGGTGTATTCCACATCTACCAGTTTCATGGGCAAACCATGATTCGCTATTTTTTCCAAACAGATATCGAATGCTTCCTTCTCTTTCCGCTCATTTTCCGCAACTTTGGCCTCATCTTCCAGGGTGGCCTTACGTACGACTTTTTTTAAAGGACTGACTATTTCATCGTCCTCCACATTTTTTGGGGGGACCACCACCTCCCCAAATTCCACACCCCGGGAAGTCTCCACAATGACCCTATCTCCCAAACCCAACTCAATTTCACCGGGGTCAAAATAATAAATTTTTCCAGCCTTTTTAAAACGAACTCCTGCAACTTTAATCACAACGAGTGTCCTCCCCGTCATTTAGTTCTTACATTCTACCCGGATACTTTAGCCCATTTCAACAGCATGTTCTCCATCGCCAATCGTTTATTGGCATTATTGACAACTGCCTGCTGAGTCGCCAAAATTAGGTCTGCCAGCTCCTGCAACTCCCGGACAAATCCCGAGCCCCGCTTTATCCGGTCAAGTTTGTCTTGATTTACTAGTAGACTTTCCGTCTCCGTTTCCTGCCATACCAGCAAATCCCGGCACCATAACAACAAAACCTGTAAAATCATCACTGTATTTTCCTTTGCCCACTCCTCTGCCAGAAACAACAACTGCGCCTGATTCATTTTTTTTATGTCTTCTACTTTGTCCAACACTTGCTCGCGAAGCCCCAAAATCCCCTTTTCCAGTAGTTGCCGTACCTTTTCCACGTTACCGCCGCCGAGTTGCAAGACAATAGCCGCCACATGCGGGGTCATTCCCATCTCTTCCGCTAAAGCCCGGGAGCGCTCCTGTACCGATAATGCTTGAAAAGAAACCTTCTGACAGCGGGACAAAATAGTGGGCAGTACGGCAAAAATATTTTCTATCATCAAAATAAATACCGTATCCTCGGGAGGGTCTTCTAAAATCTTTAAGATACTGTTTGCCGCCTGGTCGGTCATGCGCTCGGCCTGAGCAATAATGACAACCTGGCAGCCTTCTTCAACCCGCCTGAGGGAAAGCTCTTTTTTTAGCTGTTTAAACTGCTGCAGTTTGATAGAGCTGCCGTCAGGTTTTAAAATATGCAGGTTAGGATGGTTTCCACGGGCAATTTTCCTACACGCAGCACATTCGCCGCAGGCCACCCCCTCTTCACCAGGATGGTGGCAATTCAGTGACGCGGCAAATAAAATAGCTGCCTGTTCTCTCCCCACACCGCTCGGCCCCTGAAAAAGGTATGCATGAGCGATACGCCCTCCTGACAGGGCTCTTTTAAGTTTATTCCATGCCCGGGCCTGCACTTTTGTCAAGTCAACCTTTAACATACTGCTCCACTTCCAACACAAAAATAATTGCACAGCCGGCGGGAACTTCCACAGGATAGGGTATATAAGTATTTGCCGGTCCAGCCATGAGTGATATGGGCGGAATTACCTTTTCCCGGGAACCGCAGGTCTTCTTAATAATATCAACAACCGCACCAACCTGTCCAGCACCCACGCCGGTCAGCAACGTGGTATTCCCTGCTGTAAGAAAGCCGCCGCTGCCGGCCAGTCCGGTGACACTAATGTGGTTTTTCGTTAACTGGTGCAAAAGGGTGGATGCATCTTTATCCTGCACCACCGTAATTACCAGTTTCATTATTTTTACCTCGCAAAAATTCGGAAACCACAGCCCATATATCAGCAAACACCCGGTCAGGCGGTTTGGTCGCGTCAATCAACCGGACCCGGCCCGGTTCTTTTTGCTGCAGCCAGAGATATCCGCTGCGCACGTCTTCGTGAAACTTCAGCGTTTCTCCTTCCATGCGGTCAAAATCCCCCGCTCCCTTGACACGGACCAAACCCCGGGCAGCAGGAAGGTCCAATAATAAGGTTAGCTGCGGCACCAGTCCGGCCGTAGCCTGCCGGTTTACAGAACTGATAAAGTCCAGGTCCAATCCCCGGCCGAAGCCCTGGTAAGCAATGCTCGAATCCACAAACCGGTCACATAATACTACTTTCCCCGCATTTAACGCCGGCTTTATTACCCGGGACACATGCTGTGCCCTGGCGGCGGCGTATAACAGCACTTCCGCCCGGTCCGACAAATCCGTTTGTTGCGGGTCCAGCAGCATCTGCCTGATCGCTTCTCCCAAAGCAGTTCCTCCTGGTTCCCGGGTAACAACAGCCTCTTTGCCCAAACGAGCCAGCTGCTCTGCCAACCTGGATATTTGGGTGGTTTTACCGCCGCCGTCCGGACCTTCAAATGTGATAAAAATTCCTTTCATAAACACTTCGTTCCCTCACTTATAACCGAAATCTGTCTTAAACTGCTATCGCTGATTCCCTGAAACCGGGCACCTAATTTTTTCAGCAATATTACCTGCTCGTAGATGGTCCGGGTAAAACGTTCCCCGGGCCATAGTAAAGGAATTCCCGGTGGATAGGGAATAACCGCTTCGGCAGTCACTTCCCCGACAGCATCCCGTAAAGGAACCTTCTTTCTGCGAGAAAAAACGGCCTGGCGGGGATTAAGCACTACTTCAAAACCGCCGAAAATATCCATCTCTTTTAGCAACCCATCATTAAGCAGTCCTTTATTCCGGCGCTCCAAGTCAATCCCGTCCACTACCTTTTTCAGCCGGTGCTTTATAAGTGCCACTGTATCTTTATTGTCCGCCGGCGTCAGTATCATGACCACATGGCGCCAGCCGGACATCTCCACTTCAAGCCGCTCCTGCCGCAGCAGCCGTGCCAAGGTATACCCGTCGGTTGACCTGGCCCGAAAAACAATACGTGTCCTGTCCAGCCCCCACATGCCCTGTTCCCTGACGTAATCTTCCTCTAGCAAGTCCAGTTCTTTTAAGTTTCGAATATGTTGCCGTAACTCATCAGCCAAAATCAGGGTGCGTTCCCAATCTTCCTTGGCCTGCCGGCGCAAACAGGCCTGGGCTCCATCCAAAGCGGCCAACAAGACATAGGAAGGGCTGGTGGTTTGCAGCATGTCGAGAAAAAAGCCTAGCCTTTCAGCTGTATCGTCATCCGAGACATGGACCATTGCCGTCTGTGTCATGGTAGGCAAAGTTTTGTGGCTGCCGTGAATGACAATATCTGCACCCAATGTCACCGCCGCGGGCGGTAACGCATCATGAAAAATAAAATGCCCTCCGTGAGCCTCATCAACAATCACCGGCCGTCCTCGGCTGCGTAAAACATCTATTTGTTTTGCCAATGGTGGGACTACGCCTTCGTATGAAGGGGCCAACAGCAACACCGGCCCATCTGCCGGCAAAGCTTCTTCGAGCTGCCCGGGTTGCACCCCTAACGGTATGCCCCAGCGGTCATCAAATTGCGGCTTTAAATAACAAGGCTTTAAATCCGCCAGTACCATTGCGGCAAAGGCACTGCGATGGGCATGACGGGGAAGCACAAACTTCTTTCCCGGCGCACCCAGCGCCAGTATTGCCGCATGTACACCCAAGGTGGCACCCTGGACCAAATAAAAAGTATGCCGCGCCCCAAACAGGGCGGCAGCTTGTCTTTGACTGTCTGCTATGGCCTGTTCGGGCCGGTGTAAGTCGTCTAACCCCGGGACTTCCGTTAAATCCATAGCCAGTGAATCTATCAACATTTCTCTCAGGGGCGGCCAAAAATAACGCCCCTGTTTATGGCCAGGCGTGTGAAAAGGATACATGTCTTGTTTCAGATATTTCTTTAGCGCATCAATCAGCGGCGTTTTTTGACAGCCCATTAAAACCGCCCCTTCAAAACGGAAAAAACCATTGCCTGACCGCAAATGCAACTTATTATTGCTTGTAATTTTAACACAACTTGCAAAAAACTGCTAGAAAGTAACATTTGTATCACACATACCAGCAACACTTACTGCAAAAAATACTTTTGAGGTGATCGAAAATGCAATCCCGCCTTCCCCCCTATGTCGATAAAAAAAGACTTTCAAAAAAATACCGCATGGAAATTGCGCCGGTTATCCGGGCATGGAAAAACGGCCGCTCAGATCAGGAAATCAGTACTGCCATGGGTGTTGACCTGTGGAAACTTAACCAGCTGCGTGCTGACTTGCAAAAGGCGCATATGCGCCACAAATTAAAGAATAAAAAGGGAAATAGCTGAAAACCTTTGCAAATCAACAGGTCCGGGTATTAATTCCCCAGACCTGTTGATTTAGACCCAAATTTTTTTTAAACTGTTAACCACATCTTTATACCGCCGGTCATTATTTTTCAAACTAATAATGTACGTTTCGCATGTGCTGCAGACAAATTTGCGCTTGATAAAAATCCCATCCTTAAACCCGCATATGGGCGGTTCACCACAAACAATGCATTGCGGCAATACTTGTGCCATTCTTATCACCAACCTCTTTTTGCGTATCACTATTATAAGCATTGCCAGCAGAAAGTGTTACTATACTTTTGCTTTTTAAAATATGCTTTCATTTTGCTTTTTGAGTACCTTCATGGTCCACGTAATAGTCTCCCGGCAGCAGTAGTTGCGATACCGGTATTATTTCGTATCCCTGTCCTGTCAAGGTTTCTATAATTGGTTCCAGGGCTTCTGCAGTGTGTTTGCCGTTGTTATGAAACAACACTATGGACCCGGGTTTGACTCTCTTGACAACCCTGTCATAAATTTCCCCGGCACTAAGGTCCTTCCAATCCAAAGAATCAACATCCCACTGAATGACATGATATCCCAATGAGCGGCATACCTTTATTACCTTATTGTTATAATCACCAAAGGGCGGTCGAAACAGTTTTGGTTGGTACCCTGTAATTTCGGCAATCATTTGGTGATTGTCCTGTAATTCTTTCCTTATTTGTTCCTCACTTAAATTGGTAAAATGCGGGTGAGTAGTTGAATGCAGTCCGATCTCGTGTCCTTTTTCAGCTATTTTTTTGGCCATGTCCGGGTAATCCTTCAGCCAAATATTTACCAGAAAAAATGTGGTTTTAATATTGTGTTCTTCCAATTCAGCCAAAATATCATCAGTAAACTCCGCTCCCCAGCAGGCATCAAACGAAAAAGCCACCTTTTTTCCCGCTGTATCAACTTTATATATCGGGTGTAACTTGCTTTGACCTGTGGTCGTTATCACTGCAGGCAGGTCAGCAAAAAAAATAGTAAATATCACCATGACACAAAGGAAAACCAATATGCCCAACAGTTTCCGTTTTCTTTCCTCAAGCAGCACTATCATAAAATTTCCCCTCCCTAATCCTTAGAAAATTTTATTCCTCAACAGCCCTGGCTATTACAGTATAGTTGAACGACAGGATAGGGTATGATAAGATAATCTCGTGATTTTAGGGAGAGATAATAATGAAAAGTGAAACCATTGGTATTCTCAGTGTTGCCGGGGCAGCGTCGTTACGGGGACTGCAGGACATCTTGATTAAATTTATTTTTCTTAAATTAATAACTGTTGATATTGATATTGAAGCCAAAAAGCCGGCCTATGCAGGCCGACTTTTTTAAGCTTCCTTTTTCTTCTTCATCTTTTCGATTTTGATAGCACAGTCAGGGCAGACCAGTTCACAAATTCCACAGGCAATACAGTCTTTTTCCCCATGCCCCGGTTCTACCGAAGGTGTACCGTAAACACCTAGCTTCTTTGACCACCCGATGGTGTCTACAGGGCATTTCTCCACACATAAACCGCAACCCTTGCAGAGATTGGGAAACAAGTGAAAAATGCCCGTGCCATTTTCATAAGTGACAGGTTTCCACGCACTGCTCATCCTGTTCCCTCCTTCGGTTATAATTCTTTTTTAACCAACTCTATTTTGAAATGAATGATGCTGCTGAGAAAATTTTCGGAAAGGTGAAGGGAAGAAACCTCTCCCGGCTGGGAATTTCAGACGGGCGAATTACGGTGAATGGAAGAGTTCTGGAGGTCAAATCCCATAAAAGCGGAG
>CAZGXM010000002.1:0-101196 GCA_964529795.1 uncultured Thermoanaerobacteraceae bacterium | reverse complement strand
CGGAGCCGGCTTGGTAACGAAATCGACCGCGCCAGCTTCCAATGCCTTAATAGTTGTCTCCGTGCCTTTGGCGGTAAGGCCGCTAAGCATTACCACAGGCAGCGGGCTATCTTTCATAATTTTTTTTACTGCAGCCAAACCGTCCAGCACCGGCATCTCCACGTCCATGGTAACTACATCAGGTTTTAGCTGCCGGATTTTCACAAAGGCATCTTCACCGTTACGGGCAAATCCTACCACCTCCACGCCTGTATCCTGGTTTAAGATGTGGGTTATTAAACGCCGCATCAGGGCGGAATCATCCACAACCAGTACCCTAACCGGTTTAGTTAGCCTTGTCATAGCTGCTCACCGCTCCCGTATGCTCCACCAAACCCCTTACATCCAAAATCAATGCTACTTTTCCGTCACCCATAATGGTAGCACCGGCCAATCCGGGTACCTGCCCGACATAGTCTCCCAAAGGTTTGATGACAATTTCCTGTTCACCTAACAGGTCGTCAACTACAAAGCCTACCCGTTTGTCGGATATACCGGCCACCACTACCTGCAACTTGTCCTCATCCAGGCCGGCGGTTTCTCTTTTCCATCCCAATGCGTCACTGAGGCTGAACAAGGGCAAGACATTGCCGCGTACCACCGTCACTTCCCGGTTCTGCATCATGTGGATCTTGTCCCTTTCAACATTGATTATTTCCACCACGTTGACCAGCGGAAAAGCCAGTACATTTTCCCGCACCTTGACCAGCAGCGACCGGTTGATGGCCAATGTCAACGGCAGCTTAATGGTAAAAGTGGTCCCTTTGCCCACTTCCGTATCTATATCAATAATGCCGTTGATTTTTTCGATATGTGCCCGGACGATATCCATACCGACTCCTCTGCCGGAAACATCACTTACCTGTTTTGCGGTGGAAAACCCGGGGTAAAAAATAAAATTGATACTCTCCTGCTTCGACAGGCACGCTGCAGCCTCGGCAGTAATCAGTCCTTTGTCCACTGCCTTTTGACGCAATTTTTCCGGGTCTATGCCACCGCCGTCATCACTGACGCTAATGACAATCTGGTTTTCCTGGTGAAAAGCATTTAGCTTAATAGTTCCCTTGGCCGGCTTGCCTTTCCGTATTCTTTCTTCATCAGGTTCGATCCCGTGATCAATGGCATTGCGCAGCAGGTGAATCAACGGGTCCCCCACTTCTTCAATTACCGTCCGGTCCAGTTCGGTTTCCTTGCCGTCCACGATGAAATCGATTTCCTTACCGGCTTTTTTTGCCAAATCCCGGACCATCCGGGGAAAGCGGTTAAACACCTGCTCGATGGGCAGCATCCGCGCTTTCATAATTTCCTCTTGTAAATCAGTGGTAATACGAGCGATATGTACCGAGATTTCCTCCATCCTTTCCGCCAATTCTCCACCCAGGCGAGTTTTAATACTGTCACCTACATCCGCCAGGCGGGTACGGTCAATAACCAGTTCACCCACCAGGTTCATAAGATTTTCCAATCGTTTCACATCAACTCTCACTGTTTGGCTGACTTGCCCGGGCTGCATTGCGGGCGCTTTTTTGCTTTGTCGAGGCTGTTTTTGTCGGGTCTTGGAAGTTGCTTGTGCCGGTTTGCCTGCGCCAAAGGCTTTGCTTTCTTCCTCACTGCTCAAGCGAACCGGGGAAATGGTTACATCTTCAATCTCAGAAATGGATTTGATCGTGTTAAGAATTTTATCTGTATCTTCTCTGGACACAAGTACAAGCTCAAAAGACCGGTCAAACTTTTCCTCCTCAATTTCTTCAGTGGTAGGAATGGTTTTGATAATATCCCCCAGGTCTTCCAAATTATTAAACACCAGGTAGGCACGCACTGATTTCATCTGGCAGTCGGAAACCAATTCTACCTTGATACTATAGACATTAAAACCACTTATTTCCGCAGAACGTATCAAATTTTGCTCCGTCTCCGTGTAATTGCTGCCGGCTGCTTTTTCGTTGTCATTCGTAATGGTTTCCGGTTTCTCATCCGCCGCCTCACTTTCAAGACTCTTTTTTAATTTATCTACCAAATCAGCAATTTGTACCCCCCGGTCCTCACCGCTGGTAATTTCCGCTTTTAATGCTTCTAAAGTGTCCAGGCACTCCAATAACGTATCAGTCAGGTCCTGCCCAACATTTACCTCACCTTGCCGGACCCTGTCAAGAATATTTTCCATTTCGTGGGTCAACTCAGCCATCTTATTAAAGCCCATGGAGGCGGATGCACCCTTTAAGGTATGAGCGGCACGAAAGATACGGTTTAACAATTCCCCGTCTGCCCCGTCCCGCTCCAGCTGTATAAAACCTTCATTCATCAGCTGTAGTTGTTCCTCCGCTTCATCCAAAAAAACACTTAAATACTGTGACATGTCAAAGGAACTCATTTATTCTTCCTCCCTCATTCCAAAGTTAGCGGTATGAGGCGTAAACTATCCCTCCCGGACTGCCGCTGCCTCCTGGAAACTTTCCTTTTCCAGCTGTTTTTTCTCTTCCTTTTCCAGTACCTTGTTCAAGTCAAGCAGAATAATGAGCTGTTCGTCCAGCTTGCCAACGCCGTGGATGTATTCCACAGCCACTCCGGAAATAACCGGCGGTGGGGGCTCAATACTGTTCGCGGGCAGACGCAGTACCTCGGAGACAGCATCCACAATCATTCCCACGGTGATACCATCAACCTCCACCACAATAATACGGGATAATTGGGTCGTCTCTCCCTGTTCCAGGCCAAAGCGCTTCCGCAAATCGATCACAGGTATGATTCTCCCGCGTAAATTGATCACGCCTTCAACAAAGTCCGGTGTCCGGGGAATATTCGTGATACTTTGCATGCGAATAATTTCATGAACGGCAGAGATGTCAACTCCGTAAGTTTCACCGGACAGATTAAAGACAACCAGTTGTTTTTCCGAAACAGCCTTGCTTTCCTTTTCCACCTGCAAAAACCCCTTTCCTGGTCAATTGTCGGAAATTTGCATAAAGGTAAATTCAATAAGTCTCGGCAAAATTCCTCTTTTTTGGAAATAGTTTCACTCAATTCGTTTATTAGTTATTTTAAAGCCCGTTTTTCGACAAAAAACCTCCTCAGAAGTTTGAGGAGGTAAATGTCAGCTGGTAATCATTGAAATAAATCCCTGCGAAAGCGCCGGCCCCGCCCGGCAGTAAAGCCGCTCAATCTAATACCGGCCCGTCCGGTGATAACCCCGCCTCCTGTAGCTGGCATAGATCTTTTTACGCTTACGTCTTTTTTGCAGGTAACGGATAAAGAAACGGAAAAGCAAAAATCCCACCACCACCCAGGTAAACCGGACCCACCAGTCCAGCCAGGTAACAGGTTTATCTATACTTTGAGAGGCTATAACCGGTATTCTTCCCACTTCTCTGCCTTCAACCATAAAAGCAACATAACCCAAGCTACTGCCCTTATCGATAGGTAGAGCAATTTTTTCCAAAAATAACTTACGCTCAGGCAAAGCCACTTCTTTCCCCCCAACCAGGTAAGAAAACTCCCCTTTGGCTACCAACTTCAATTCCCTGGGGTTGTCCCCGTCACCTACATTGAGAGTGACAATTTCCTCTCCCTCCTTTACCAGGGAAACATGGTCAAAGTTGTTAAAACCGTAATCCAGCAGTTCTTCTGCGTCCTGCCACACAGATTTTTCGCCGCTGCCAAAAACTACGGCAATAAAACTTTTCCCGTTACGGGCGGCAGAGGCAACCAGGCAGTACCCCGATTCAGAGGTATAACCGGTTTTAATGCCGGTTGAACCGGGATAATAGCTGAGCATCCGGTTCAGGTTGGCAAGTTTGCTGTTCCAGTCTTCGCCATGCCAGGGTCTGGTCTGAGTCACCACAATATCCCGGAATTTAGGAATTTTCATCGCTTCGCGAGCAATCATGGCCATATCATAAGCTGTGGTATAGTGGTCCGGCGCAGTTAATCCATGGGGATTACTGAAATGGGAACCTGTAAGACCCAGTTCCCGGACCTTTTCATTCATTAACCGGGCAAAGCCTGCCACCGAACCGCCAATATGTTCCGCTACAGCCACGGCCGCGTCGTTAGCTGAGTTTAACATCATCGCATAGAGCAAATTTTCCAGAGGCTGTTTTTCACCTTCCACCAGCCAAACTTCAGTTCCTTCCGTTGCCGCGGCATTTTTGGATATCGTTACTATATCATTGAGGTTGCCTTTCTCCAGAGCAATAAGCGCAGTTAATATTTTGGTCGTACTGGCCGGAGCCCATTTCCGGTCAGCCTCCTTTTCATATAAAACCCTGCCTGTTTGCTGGTCAATTAACACAGCAGTCTCGCCCTTGATATCAATATCCGCCTCCGCCCAGGCGGGTAAAGCAACTTGCCAGATGATAATCCCCAACAGAAAAATTATGTTAAGCAGCTTTTTAAGCATTATTGACCTCCCGGCTAAAAATCACCTAGTGTAAATTATAACATATTGTCAAAAAGCAGTATATGGCATTTGCCGGTAAAAAATATTCATTTTTGACATTATTCGTGTTGAACTATAAATGGTAATACTGTTTTTGGGGAAAAATAACCTTGACCGGCCCCGGCCGGCTCAAATACGCGCTGACACTTTGTCAAGAATGTGACCTGCAGGTTCAATCATGCAGGTTTGCTTTATTTTCCATCGCCACCAACTTGACGGAGTATTGAAACCTATTTATAATGTAATCGAACATAAGTTTGGTGGTGATGGATATGCCCTGGCTCTGTTACCTGAAAACCAAAGAAAAACTGGTAAATTTTCCCGCTTTCTGTTATTCCCTGACTCCCGTTATCCAACCACTGACAGAAACGGAATTCTTTTTGGACTTGGGGCGCCGGGAACCTTTCAAATTGATAAAAACCGTTTATTCCCGGTACCCCCAGCACATACAGCACTTGGGAATATCTCAAAGCAAGTTTTTAGCAAAAGCCGTCTGCCCAATTCCTGCTCCCAGAAACCTCCTGCTGGCACAGGGCTTGAAAATTGTTGCTCCGGGGACAGCAGTGATTCCCCGGGGTAAGGAAAAGGATGTCGCTGCTTGCCTGCCGGTATCCTCTCTCTGGCCTTTTTCCCGTGCAGTGATCAGTAAACTGCACGCGCTGGGCATCAATACCCTGGGTGAAGCAGCCCGGCTTTCCCTGGACACCCTCACTGCCCGGTTCGGCAGCGACGGTTATTTGCTGTATCACTACAGCAGGGGACAGGACAGGGAAAAAATTCAGGCACTTTACCCCCCGCCCCAACTGATATGGGAGCAGGAAGTTACGGACCTGCCGCCGGAAAAACTGTTCAGCCTGGTCAGCAGGGGGGCAAAAATACTGGCAGATTTGCTGGAAAAACATGACTTTTCCTGCAGGCGAATTGCACTGACCGTTACTGCTGAGGGAAAACAATTGACCACTGCACACCACTTTAGCCGCCCCAAGCACAGTAAAGACAGTTTGTCCGCCGCCGCTACCGCTTTATTGCGAGAACTGCAGCCCGCCGGTGAGCTGCAAAAGCTGGGACTGGCGGTAAGCCAGTTGCTCCCCCCGCACCGGGAGCAGCTGGACCTTTTCGCCCTGACCACCATTACTCAGCAAGAGAAAAAACAGGACCGGCTGCTCCAGGTATGCGAAACCCTGTCCTTAAAATACCATCCCGGCGCGGTAAACTGGGGAAAACACCTCCTGCCCAGCCGGCGGGAACAGTTGTTGGCCTTTTGGGACCCCTTGCGCGCCCGGGAAAAGGGGATCGATAACAGTGTCTAAATTAATGGACCTTCCCGTAATCGTTGAAGGCAGTCCCCTGCCGGAACGTTTTTGCTGGCGGGGGCGCCGGTATGCCATTGTTGAAATTCTGGACCAGTGGTGGGATGCGGGCTGCTGGTGGCAGGGAGAGGCAGAAAAGTTTTTCGTCAGGGTCGCAACCGCGGATAACGGCATGGTGGAGCTTTACCGGCAGGAAAAGCAGTGGAGAATATACAAAATTTATGATTAGCGAGGATGCTGACATGTCTTTTATCCACCTGCACTGCCACAGCAATTTTTCATTCCTGGACGGTGCCAGCAGCGTCAGAGAACTGGTACGCACCGCTGCCGCCTTAAACATGCCTGCCCTGGCCCTGACTGACCACAATAATGTTTCGGCAGCCGTATCCTTTTACAGAGAGGCAGTGGCTAACGGCATTAAACCCATTCAAGGAGTGGAGGTAACCACAGAAAGCGGCTGCCACCTGGTGCTGCTGGCGGAAAATGCCCAAGGATATGCCGGCATCTGCCGGCTGCTCACCCGGGCACACCTGGATTTTCCCCGGGGCAACCCCCGGGTTACCTGGGATAACCTGAAGGAATGCGGCAGCGTCATCGTTCTTTCCGGCTGCCGGCGGGGGGAAATTCCTTGCTTGATTCTCCGGGGGCGTTTTCAAGAGGCCCTGGCCGTTGCCCGGCGTTTCCGGCAAGACCTTGGTAAAGACCGGTTCTTTTTGGAACTGGAACCACCTCTGTTGCCGGGGAGCAAATCGTTAAACCGGCACCTGGCCCAGCTGGCGGCAGAACTGGACATCGGCCTGGTAGCCACCAACAACGTGCATTATCACAGCAAAGAACGCTTTCATCTTCAGGACCTCTTGACCTGCGTACGTACCCTGACCACACTGAATTCCGTACATCCCCAGCGGCATTTGCACGGGGAGTATTATCTGAAGTCCGCCGCGATCATGGCAGAACTTTTCCGTCAATACCCCGGGGCCGTGGTCAACACGACAGAAATTGCCAGTCGCTGCCAGCCGGTCTTTAATGCTCACAGGCGTCGTTTTCCGAAAATATCTTTTTTAAAAGGGACCGACCCCGCTGGTGCACTGTACCGGCTGAGCTTTTCCGGCGCCCGGCGACGCTATGGGAAAATTGACACCGGCCTGGCCCGCCGCCTGGAGCATGAACTGAACATAATTTCTGCTTTGGGCTTTTGTGAATACTTTTTGTTGGTGTGGGATGTGGCCCGCTATGCCCGAAAAGAAGGAATTCGTTTTGCCGGGCGCGGTTCGGCGGCAGACTCGGTGGTTGCCTACTGTCTGGGACTGACCGAGGTGGATGCCTATCACCGCAACCTGCTCTTTGAACGCTTTATGAGCACGGAGCGAGCGGAACAGCCGGACATTGACCTGGATATCGATTCCCGCCGCCGGGATAAGGTAGCTGCCTACGTATTCAATACCTACGGCAAGGATAGGGTGGCCAGCGTGTGCACCTTCAATACCTATCATGCCCGTTCTGCCGTCAGGGACCTGGGTAAAGCCATAGACCTGCCGGAGCCACTTTTGGACACCCTGACCAAACGCCTGCCGCATATTCCTGCGGACCAAATCCAGGCAGCCTGGCAGGCACTGCCCGAGCTGCGGCAGCTGGACCCCGAACCCTACCGGCAGCTGTTACGCTACTGCCGTGAAGTAGCCGGATTTCCCCGTTTTTACGGCACCCACCTGGGCGGACTTGTAATCAGCAATGAACCGCTCACCACCATCACCCCCCTGCAACGCTCCGCCAGGGGGGTCATTACCACCCAGTTTGATAAAGAAGGGGTAGAGGATTTGGGCCTGGTGAAACTGGACCTGTTATCCTTAAAAACCATGTCCGCCGTGGAGGATGCGACAGTAAACATCCGCCAGAGAGACCGCAACTTTGATTACGAAGTTATCCCTTTAAACGATAAGGAAACCTTCTCCCTGTTAAACTCCGGCAACACCATCGGCGTATTTCAATTGGAAAGCCCGGCCCAGCGGGCGCTGCAAAAAAGACTGCAGGCAAACAACATGGAGGATATTGTGGCCAGTTTGGCACTGATTCGCCCCGGCCCCATCAAGGGCAACATGGTAGAACCATTCATTCGCAGGAAGTTGGGCGAGGAAGCGGTTTCCTACCTTCACCCCAAACTGAAACCCATCCTGGAAAAGACCTACGGCGTGGTCCTTTTCCAGGAACAGGTGATTGAAATCGCCACGGCCATCGCCGGTTTTACCCCCGGCGAGGCAGACCGGTTGAGAAAGGTGATGAGCCACGCCCGCTCCCATGAGGAAATGAAAGCAATTGGTAAGGAATTTATTGCCAAGGCGGTGGCCAACGGCATTGACCGCGCCACGGCGGGAACTATTTATTCATATATCATGGGATACGCCAGCTACGGTTTCTGCGAGGCTCATGCCGCCGCTTTTTCCACCACCGCCTATAAAACCGCTTATCTGTCAACACACTATCCGGCAGAATTTTTTGCAGCAATATTGAGCAATTATCCCATGGGTTACTACAGCCCGGGTACAGTTGCCCAGGAAGTACGCCGGCGGGGCATCACTCTGAAACTGCCGGACATTAACAGGAGCAGGAAGAAATTCACGGTGGAAGATGGTAACATCCGCGTCTCCCTGGCCCAGGTGCGCCAGATGGACCGGCAGAGCCTGACCAGTATCCTCACCGTCCGGAAGGATCGACCTTTTTCTTCCCCGGCGGACTTCTGCCGGCGGGTAAAAATTCCCCGCCCGGTTGTGGAAAACTTGATACTCTGCGGCGCTTTTGACACTCTGCACCCCAACCGCCGGGAGCTTCTCTGGCAGCTTCCGTATTTAACACAGAAAACGGACGGTATGTTTACCGCCCCGCCGTTTAAACAGGAAATCCCGGATTTTAACAATGATGAAAAGTTGGATTGGGAAAGAAAAATCCTCAATATGGACGTGCGAATGCATCTTATGGCCCGTTACAGGACAGGGCTTGAGAAAAAGGGCATCCTGTCTACTGCCGAGGCCAAACAGCACAAAATACAAAGCCCGGTAACCGTTGCCGGAAAGGTGGTCAACCCCCACCGCCCTCCCACCAGGAGCGGGAAAATAGTGGTGTTTTTCTCCCTGGAAGATGAGTACGGACTTTTGGATGTAACCATGTTTGAAAAGCAGTACCAGCACTTCGGCCCCCTTATCTTCGGCCATTCCCGCCCCCCGCTGGCAGTGACCGGCATCGTAGCGGAAAACGGCCTGATTTTCCAGTACGCCACACCGCTCCAGGAACTATGAACTAAAAACCGGGATCGGTGTAATCCAATCCCGGTTTTACATGGCCTATTTCTTTTTCCGTACCCCGGTGGTTTGCTTTTGGTGCGGGTTTTAAAAACAACTGGCGTCAGTACACTTGTTGTACATTTTTTTCAGTCCCCTGATATAAAAAAAGACCCAACTGCAAGTTATGTCTTAAGTTAATTTGCAGTTTGGCTGCCGCCAGCCTGCTGCTTCCAGTACTCAGCCTCCTGCTGGTACTGTTTTGCTTTCTGTTCCCACTGGGCAGCTTCTTGCCGGTACTGGGCCGCCTGTTGTTTCCAGTCCTCCAGTTCGTCCTGGTAATCTGCTGCTTTTTCCTTCCAGTCATCTGCCTGCTGCAGGTACTGTGCGGCTTTCTGTTTCCAGTCATTTACGTCCTCCAGGTATTTTTGGGCAGCCTTCTGCCATTCTTTTAACTCCGCCTGCAGCTTGTTGATACTTTCCTGCCAGCTGTGCACTTCTTCCTGGTATCGGTTTGCTTTCTGCTCCCAGTCAGCTGCCTGCTGCATGTATTGATCGGCTTTTGTCTTCCATGCTGACAGCTGCCGCTGGTACTCAAAAGCCTTTTCCTTCCAGTCATAGATTTTTTCATCAAGGTCCAGCTTCGCGTCAATAGAGGAACTGAGTTCACTGCGCAGTTTTGCCAGGATATCCTTTAACTGGTTTATTTCTGCGGTCTTAGTCTCCAACTGCTTTTCCAGTTCCCTGACCTGGCGTTTCCAATCCACGGCCTGGCTATTTAAAGCCAGTGCTTTGCTTGTCAAAGCCAGGCCACCGGTAAGAAAAACGAAGAAAGCTGCAATTAAAAATATTGTCCAAAGTACACGTTTATTTTTCCCGCTCACAGGTATACCCTCCCCCATTTGTCAAGCGAAACACTAACCCACCACTTTAATCGACAATAATTTTTCTATTTTCATTATAAGGTTGAAAAACCGCCTCTTGCAGCTGCATATTTTGGTCAAAAATAGCGGTGGCTGAATGCAGAAACTTTTTCCTGGCATAGTAACGCAGGTCAAAAAACCTTACCACATGCCGGTCTCGCTGACGCTGCAGGTCTATATGAAAATACGGCGTAAAATTGCTGAATAACCTGCCGATGGGTGTTTGTAAAGCTGCCTGTACCAGCGGATTGTTGCGATGTTTTTTTAGCTGCTTACTAATCTTATAGTCAGACTGAAAAAAGGGAATTTCCCCGGCAAACATCAAATCCCCGGTGTCCACCAGGAAACTCCAGGCAAAATTTTTCGCCATTGCCGGCATGACGATGATGCGGTCATATTCGGGAAATTCATTTTTCAGGTACGCTTTGACACAGGTTTTAGACGCCCAGCGAAACAGCAAATATACAGCCGATCCCGTCCAACCCGGCACACTGCTGCCAAAGATTACAACTAGCAACAGTACTATTAGCACCGGGTCGAAAATAGTCAGTAAGTTAAAGGAGATACTGTGCCGGGAAAAGGGAGCCAGGAACCTTGCCCCGTATGAATTTAAAAGGTCTAAAATTGTATGGGAGACCCCCCCTGATAAGCTCCATAAAAACAGCTGTACCTGAGAAACGCCGGGAAAGAAAAAATGCAGCAAAGCCATTATTCCCAGGCTGAAAAAGGTTGCTCCCAACACCCCGTGGCTGGCGCCGCGGTGGTACTTCAAGTAGGCCATGTCGCCTTTGAGTTGAAAAAATATATCCAGGTCCGGGGCCATGGCACCCAGCATTGAACTTAAATAGATCGGGCCGGAAAGACTTGCCGGTTCACCGCTCAAGGTTGCTACCGCCAGCCCGGCTACTGCGTGAGTAATCGGGTCCAATTTCATCATCCTCTCCAACAGCACTTTTTTATTATAACATAAGTGAAGTTATGGCTGGGCAGACAATTTCTACCGTAGCTGCTTGTGAAACGGTACCAGGCAGCGTAACCGGGGTTCAGTTATGTTCTTGTGTTGAATTAGTACCTTAAAGGTTTCCCCCATGCCCCCGGGAAAAGCCAATTTTTTTACCGCCAGCGCCTGTTTATGCGCCTCCCCGGTGTCTTCCCCGGCCATTTCCTCCACGGCCTGCATGATGCCCAGGTTAAGTAAAAACTTGGACTGGGACATGAAAGCAGTGGTTTCAAGGGCCAGTTGTTTTCCCCCGGCCATCAAGGCGGTGAAATTGGCATGGCTGGTGATGTCCTGCCAGCCTACGTTTGACAGCGGGTCATTTACCACCTTATGCCGGTAATAGCACAAAAGTGTCCCGTCCAGGAAACGAGGATCATCCAATTCCTCCACCAGGTAACCGTAGTCAATGGTAATGACAAACCCCCGCTGCAAAATGGAAGCAACCGCTTCCAGCCAGTCCAGAGCAGCCAGGTTTGCTTCAACCACCTGCCCCTCCTGCCGGGGTTGCCATGCCAGTAAGGCAAAATAATCGTGAAAGTCCCGGGAAGGCCCCTGCCACCGCTTTGCCAGTTTGCCTTCCCGGTCTATATCCACCCAGGCCTCCTGCCATCCCCGGGATGAGTATTTAAGCAGGTGTACGGGAAAGGCATCTATCAATTCATTGCTCAGCGCCACCCCGTCAACGGGACCCTGCCGGATTAGCTCTTTTTTGTCCACCCAGTTTACCTTGTGGACATACTCAGCCAAAGTAGCCTGTTGCCTTGTCACAAGCCGCGCGCTAATCTCCACAATCCGGTATTGTAAATCCTGAAAACAATCCCGGTGTTTTCCCGCCAGCCAGGACAAAATATCCCGGGCCAGCATCCCGTCCCCGGCACCAAACTCAATAACTATGAAAGGCTGCGGGCAACCCATTATTCGGTACATTTCCGCAACCTGCCGGGCCAGCATGGCCCCGAACAAATAGGACACGTGCACGCTGGTGTAAAAATCCCCCTCCCGGCCCAAGCGGTCCTGATGCACGGTGTAATAACCCGCCTGCGGGTGATACAGTGCCTGCTCCATATAGTCTCGAAAGGTCATTGTGCCGTCCTTTTTTATAGAAGCCTTGATTATTTCCGCCGGTTCCGTCATCACCACTTCCCCCTTCCCCTGGTTTTTCGGCACAAAAAAAAGGAAATCCTGCAAGTTGCAGGACCCTTGACTTTTCAAAAATCATACTCATACCCAGCCTACACGGAGAGTATTTTCCCCGCAAGTTATTTGCGCTGAAATTTGGCCGTCCGTTTTTCCAAAAATGCTTTGGCCCCTTCTTTCTGGTCTTCGGTTTCACACATTTCCCCGAAAAGCTTCGCCTCCAAAGCCAGGCCTTCATCAATGGAGAGATCCCAACCCTGGTCGATAGCTTTTTTGGATGCAGCAACGGCCAGCGGCCCCTTGGCAATTATTTTTTCCGCCAGTTTGTATGCCGCATCCAACACGGAACCTTCTTCAACAACCACTTCCACCAAACCGATACGGTGCGCTTCCCGGGCGTCAATCATATCACCGGTAAAGATTAACTCCTTGGCTTTCCCCAGGCCTACCAATCTTGCCAGGCGCTGGGTGCCGCCATAACCCGGTATGATACCCAGGTTTACTTCCGGCTGGCCCAACTTGGACTTCCCCGTCGCCAGTCTAATGTCGCAGGCCAAAGCCAGCTCACATCCGCCGCCCAGGGCAAAACCGTCAATGGCGGCAATTACCGGCTTGTTCAGTCTTTCAATCCTTCTAAATACTTTTTGCCCGTAGGCGGCCAGTTTTTCGCCACTGGACGCATCCAGGCCGGGAAACTGGCGAATATCCGCCCCGGCCACAAACGCTTTTTCCCCTGCGCCGGCAATGACAACCACCCAGACTTCTTCATTTGTTTCCACCTCAGCTACTGCTTCATCCAGGTCCTGCATCACCTGGTTGCTTAACGCATTTACCGGCGGGTGATTAATGATTATCGTTGCCACCCGTTCTTTTACTGCTAAAGTCACCAGCTTTTCCGTCAATTTCAGCACCTCCAAATTTATCAACATTAAGTCTCCTTTTATAATTCTTTAAGGGATAGCCAAAATCCTCCAGTAAATTAAGGATAATTAAAATCTTCCCAAAATTTTAACATTACCGCCAAGTCACCGGTATTTTTAAGACAGCCTATTTCTTTAACCTGCTGCCAGCTTAGTCAAACCTTTACTTAACCGCTCAATTCTCTCTTTATTTTTCAACAGTTTCAACCACCGCTCCGGCAAAGCATCATAGCCGTAGTAAACGCCGGCGAGGCCTCCCGTCACCGCACCTACGGTATCCGCATCGTCTCCCAGGTTAACCGCCCGGACTATGGCTTCCTCCGCAGAGCCGGTATTATAAAAACACCACAAGGCACTGGACAGGGTATCATAAACGAAACCGGTAGCCTTCAGGCCGGTATAGTCCCGCTGCAGCAGGTCATTGAGCGAAGAAAGCAGTTTAACGGTACCTGTATCCGCCTCCTGGTAGAGATAGGCGGCAAACCATTCCCAGGTTTTCTCCCAGGCAGCATGTTTCTCCTCCTGCATCAAGCACGTCACCAGGAGGTTGTAAAAAACTCCTGTCATTTCCGCAAGCAGGTCCCAGTGGGTCATGCGGCAGATCCTTCTGGACCTGTCAGCGATTTTTTCCGGGTCCCCGTGGTAGGCAAAACTTACGGGCAGCGTGCGCATCAGGGCCCCGTTGCCGGCAGTTTTGCCCTGCAGCGTTTTGGCGGCTTGTTTGGCCGCCTCATTCCAATTTCCCAACTTCAGGTAATTTTCTATGGACATGCGGATGGTATTGCCCACGTCTTTAGATTTGGTTTTGTACCAGGAGACGAACCCTTTGCCCACCGGTCCCACCGGGTTGTCGGGAGCTTCAAGAATACCCTCTCCTACCAGCAGCGTCATTTCCGTATCATCGGTAATCTCCCCCGGTTCCAAATCCAGCCAGCCGCCGCCGGTAATTTCCCGGTGCACACCATATTGTTGCCTTATTTCTCCAGCGCTCATAAACTCCAGGGTGGCGCCCAAGGCGTCACCCAGGGCAACCCCGTATAACCCACCCGCAATTTTGTCAAACATGATATCACCTCCAAAGACATTTAGCCGCTATTTTTCAGGATATCCAGAGCGCATCGTCTTGTTTGAAGCTCATATCCGCCATACTTGATACCCCCTGAAGCTCCGGGCAGCAAACCATCCTTTGCCTAAATTACATCGGGCAAGTTCCTGATGAGATTATGGCAAGAAGAAAGGGCCCGCGTTTTTAAGTACAAACCGCCGCCAAAGCGCAGGCCCAAAAATCAATCCTCTCCGTAGCCTTTAAAAATTGCCCGGGATAACAACCGGTCGTATTTTGTCCAGGTATCTTCTTCACTGTCCTGTCCCAGCAAATCCACCACCTGTCTTATCCGCCCGCTGAGCAGGTCACAGTAATATACCACTATTGCCTCGGGCGTTTGCGGAAAAACCGGCGCCCCCCATTCCAACTCACCATGATGGGTGAGAATGATATGCCTGAGATGTTCCGCCAGTGCCCCGGGGAAATCCTCCTGCAGGGCAATGCGTTCCGCCACCATATCCCATCCCAATACCGGGTGCCCAAACAGCTTTCCCTTATCCGTCACTGCTATACTGGTTTCATACCGGTATTCTTTTATTTTGCCGATATCATGGAGCAGGCCCCCCACCAGTACCACGTCCCGGTTGATTTGGGGGTATATTCCCACCACCCCTCCAGCATAGCGGCACACTTCCAGACTGTGCTCCGCCAACCCGCCAATACAGGCGTGATGTACTTTTTTAGCGGCGGGACAGGTAAGGTATTTATCGAGAAATTCTTTGTCGCTGAACCACTGGGATAATAATGTCTTCAAGTGCCCGTTGTCAAGTGATGCCACCACCCGGCGCAGCCCTTCCAGCAATACCTGCCTGCCCTTGCCGGAGGGCAGGAAATCTTCAGGCCGCCACTGTCCTTTTGCCGGGGAAACTTTTTCAACGGTAATCTGGTATACTCCCCGGTATTCGGAAACAGAGCCCTCAACCTGTACCAGACCTTCCTCTGAAAGGGTGGCGGCAACTTCTTCCGCCCCCTCCCAAAGTTTTGCTTCCATTTGGCCGGTTTTATCACCCAGGATTAGAGATAAAAATTTACCCTTGCCGGGGTCCCTGAAAGGTATTAACTGCTTTTTTGCCAAGGCAAATACGGAATTAACCCGGACACCGGGCTGCAACTCGCTGATATACTGCTTCATATCTTAAACCTCCGGATACACGTTATCCTTTAACGATTTTCTGCACCAGTCCGGGATATTCCTGCTAGGAATTACCACCGACCGGGCTTAGCTGCAAACGTTCCAGGGTCTCTTTAGTGGGCAAGCCATTATTATCCCATCCCCTGTCCCGATAATAACGCCGGAGAGAAGCTTGAATGTCTCTCTCCTTCAGCGGCCTGGTTTGCTCGTAATTTTTTAGTCCCAGACTTTCACCCTCCGGTGTCAGTAACTCCCGGTAGAGCATGTCAGGCAAATTATCATCTGTGGCGTTCCAGTGATGGTTGTTTAATCTGTATTGATTCCAAACCCTTTCACCGGCAGTTAACAGCCGCCGCGCATCCATTTCCATGCCGGTAGCCGCTGCAATTAAACCGGCTGCAGTATCAGGATCGTAAGACTGCATTACCGGCTGCCGAGCACAGAATCCCAAACTACTGGCAGCTGCATACCAATCTTCCGTATGGCGGACCAGTAATGCCAAATCTAATTCCTGTCCGTCCGGAGCAATTGTAGCCGCCTTTTCATCCCTGACACCAATACTGGTTAAAAAACGGCGCAACGACGTGCTGCTTTTGCCGGGATTGAACGCGGGCGAATTGCCCTGAACCACGTAAGCACCCCGGGGATTGGTAAGCTGGGCGAAAAGAAAACCACTGCTGTGAGGTCTGGGGTCGCTGATAGGGTCTACCCCCTTAATATGTACCGCAAGGTTGGCAGCCTCTTTGCCAAATCTTTCAAAATTAGCCAGGAAACCTTCGGCCAGCACGTTACCTATTCCCTGGCGCTGAATAATCTGCCGGACCAATTTACGGTAGTTATCCGGGGTGTGTTGCAACACCTGCCCCTCGGTATCGGCGGCAGTGATGATACCCTCCCGAAATAAATCAATAGCCCAGCCGGCTACTGCAAAAAGGGTTAAGTCATCCACCCCCTGGTCATTGGCCTCAATCATCATTTTCAAGGCGGCAGCCTCATCAGGCGCCCCCCATCGCGCACCGGACAGCGCCCCGTGCAGGCCGTAGGAAACCGGATAACTGCAGCCTCCTACCTCTACCACCGCCTTGTCAGCCATTGGGCAGGAAAGGCATGCCAAGGGCCGTACATAATGCCGGCTATACATTTGCGGGCCTAACTTTTCAATTTGAGCTCGGGGCAGGCGGCGTTGAAAATTATCAGTTACCAACTCCTGTTTCCACACCGGCCAACCCAGGTAAATTCCTTGTTTCAGCCACTGGTCACGCCAGGATATATTTTTAAGACGGTCATGTACTTTCCGGGACAAAGCCAGGAATCTCCCCTTATCTGCCAGGGAGGGAAGCTTGGTGCCTTTGACAGCTATGCCTTTCAATCGCTTATCTCCCAGTACCGCCCCCAGCCCTCCTCTCCCCAGAGTAGCCATATTATCTATCATGGATAATGCAAAGAAAATTTTTCTCTCTCCGGCAGGTCCAATAGCCATGACGCTGCTGTCCGGATGACGCCGCCAGAGAATTTCCGTGGTCTCGAGAATTCCCTTGCCCCACAAATCTTCTGCCGGGGAAATTGTTACTTGATCATCAATCACCAAGTAAACCGGACTTGCTGCTTTACCGGTAATTACTACGGCATCATAGCCTGCCCATCTCAAACGTGCAGAAAAATTCCCGCCACCATTGGCACTGCCCCAGGCCCTGTTAAGGGGCATCAAAGTGACCGCCGTAGTCCTGGACGTGCTGGGAGCAGGTGTTCCTGCCAGGGCTCCCCCGGCAACAATTACCGGGTTATCGCCGGAAAAAACATCCGGATTGCTTCCAACAAATTGGGAAGCAAGCCAATTTGCCAACCCCATACCGCCCAAATATTTTTCATAAACAGCCGCGGGCAGCACGCTTTCCTTTACGGCAGTGCTACTTAGGTCGATATGCAGCACTTTTCCTGTATATGTCATGCTCACACCTGTCCCTCCTTCAGCGTCAACGCATCGTACGGGCACCATTTTGCACATAACTTGCAGCCTGCCCGGCAGGACCGGTCAATGCTGATCTCGAACCGGTAGGGAACGGCAGCATCGCGGGAAATCTTGATTTTGGAGGAAGTCAACTGCTCACTTTTCCCCCAGGTTAAAGTGCATGCCATCATACACTGCAAGCAGCCGCAGCATTTTTCCGCCGCGACTGAAAACTTTTCGGGATAACCGTTTTCCAAAAATTCCGTTTTGCCGGCACCCAAAAGACCACCTCCCTGTTTTGCTTGAAAAGTTCGTACACTCAATGTGTGCGAACTTTTCAGCAATACCAAGAAAATTTATTTATCTTCTTCCTGCCGCCACAATTTTTCCAGTTCATGGTATTTTGGCGGGAACTTGGGTTGATAAATCAGGAAATTTGGAATAGGATACCGGACTCCTGACTTATGCGTGGCCTCCAGGCCTTTAGTAACGCTGTCAATTTTATCCGCGGGAATGGTAAAGGCCATTTCGTCATCCTGGGTCTGGCCGAAAACCCTTTCACCGTTTCCGGGAAGAATTACCTGACATTCGTTGCTCTGCATAGTCTGGACAATAATCTCCGAGCATTCACCCCTGCCGGTAAAGGAAGAAGTCAGTGCACCGCCCTTTGCATACAGTGCCGCGTGCACCAGCCGCATTACCTGGGCTGCATTACCGTAGACCAGCACCAGGTCCGGTTCCAACGGAAATCGTTGCAAAGCACCTACAACCAGTTCAGAATACTGCTTGTAATCAAACCTTCTCACAGCCGCTTCCGAACATGCCCCCGCCTCTAAATTTTCCGTGTACATGCCGTTGGCCAGATTACCATCGGTATAGAAAGGCAGCGGTTCACCAAAACCCAGCACCACTGAGCCGATGGGACAGGCCTGGTCCTCGTATCTCAGGGCCAATACCCAACCATATTTTCTCGCCAAGGTGTTTGCCTGGCAGATAGCAAGGCGTTTTCCAAAGTCATTTTCGGGCCGTTTCACCTTGCCGGGTACTGTTTCCCCCTCCTTCAATAACTTAATGCCTACCACCCCGGTTGCGGGTTTCACATATTTGTCCAGCGCCGTTTGCAAAGCAGCTAAGTCCATAAGAATTTCCCCTCCCCTTCTTTTTGGGAAAATATATTTAACCTAATCCTCTTCCACATCCTGGCATGCCTGGTCCAGAGGCTTAACTGCCAGCAAGGGATATAACGGTATTTTCCGGTAAAGGTCCACTGCCTGCCCGCTGCCTAATTACCGGCATTTTGCGCACTTATTCGCCTTTCTCGCTCCCGGTCCGGTGAAATGTTTAATTTCTCCAGTTTGTTGTACAAACTGCGGCGGGATATGCGCAGCTTTTTTGCCGTTAAAGAACGTTTCCACTGGCAGCGGGCCAAAGTATCAATAATTATCTGTCTCTCTGCCCGGTTTAAAATTTCTTCCAAAGAATCCCCGCTTTTTAAATGCAGGCTCTGTTCCTGTTTTGCAGTCAAAGCGGGGGGCAAATCGGCACATTTAATTTCCGGCGGTTCACCCAAAGCCAGCGCCTGTTTGAGAACATTTTCCAACTCCCTGACGTTTCCCGGCCAGTTGTGAGACATAAGCAATCCCATGGCTTTTTCCTCAATGGTCCAAAGACTGCCGTCAACAGCAAAGCTGCTCAGGAAGTGATCAACCAGTAGAGGGATGTCCTCCCGCCGCTGGCGCAGGGGAACCATCTGAACGGGTACCACGTTTAAACGAAAATACAGGTCTTCTCTAAATTCACCGTTGTTGACCATGGTTTTTAAATCTTTATTGCTGGCAGCAATGATGCGTACGTCCGCTTTAATGGTCTCATGACCACCCACTCTTTCAAACTGTTTCTCCTGAATGGCATATAAAAGTTTGGCCTGCATGGATGCACTCATGATACTGACTTCGTCCAAGAATAAAGTGCCGCCGTGGGCCTGTTCAAACTTGCCTACCCGCGTCTTCACCGCGCCGGTAAAGGCCCCTTTTTCATGGCCAAAGAGCTCGCTTTCCAGTAAATTTTCCGGTAAGGCGGCACAATTCACCGTCACAAAAGGCCGCCCCGCCCGTTTGCTGGCCTTGTGTATCAGGCGGGCCAACAAGCTTTTTCCGGTACCACTTTCGCCTGTCAGCATTACCGTGTAATCGGTAGGTGCCACCTTGGCAGCCCGTCGCAATGTTTCCTGAACCCTGGGACTGCAGCCCACAAACTCCTGAAAGTTGCTATTGTATTTCAGCTGTTTTTTTAACATTTGGTTTTCCCGGGCCAATTTCCCCAAATTAAACGCTTTTTCCACGGTTAACTGCAGTTCTTCCAGTTGGAAAGGTTTTGTTAAATAATCAAAAGCACCCTGCTTGATAGCTGTTACCGCATCACGTACCGTTGCATAGGCAGTAAGAATTACTACCGGTATTTCGGGATACTGCTCTTTAACACGCACCAGCACATCCATCCCCGATATCTTGGGCATTTTCAAATCCAGAATGGCCAGCGACACCGGGTGGGCCTGAATCTGGTCCAAGGCCTCGGGCCCGGAGGCTGCGGTAATTACATGATATCCCCAGCGCTCCAGGATATCACGGAGCAGATTGCGCATATTCTCCTCATCATCAGCAACCAAAACAATCGGTCTTGCCTCAGCCAAGCAGAACCATCCTTTCCTTGGAAGGAAATTTCAGTACAAAAACAGTCCCCTTATTAATTTCACTTGAAACCCTGATAAGTCCCGAGTGATCAGCGACAATCCGGTGGGTAATTGCCAGTCCCAGCCCGGTACCTGTATCCTTGGTAGTAAAAAAGGGGTTGAAAATCTTGTCTTTGATATTTTCAGGTATACCACTACCATTGTCTTTAATACTCACCACTACCCAATCCCCGTCTGCTTCATAACCGGTTTCCACATGTATTTCACCTTCGGATGAAGAAATCGCCTGCAGGGAATTGAACAGTAGATTTAAAAATGCCTGCTGCAGGCGCTGCTCATCCCCGAAAATCCCGGGTATTTTCGGATTAAATACCTTCAAAACAGCAACCTCGTGAATTGAGGTCTCCATCTGAAACAACAGCAGCGTTTTCTCCAACACCCGGTTCAAGTCCAGTTCCGTAAAATCCTCTCCCGTGGGCCGGGAATAGTCCAATAAACTCTCAGTTAATTTGCTTAGCCGTTCCACCTCACTCTTTATGACCTGCAAATAATTACTTTTACTGTCGTCTTCAGTCAACTCGGTTAACATCAATGAAGCGTAACCGTGTATTGTCCCCAGGGGATTGCGTAATTCGTGGGCAATTCCCACTGCCATCTCGCCCAGTGCTGCCTGTTTTTCCGCTCGCTGCAGGTGTTCATTGAGCAACCGTTGCCGGGAAACATCTTCTATCACTATTACCAAACCCAATTTATTCCCCATTTTATCTTTTACCAGAGCAATAACGGGAACAATAACCACCGTCTGGTCCTGCTGCCGGATTACCTGCTCCTGGCCACGATAAGATTTCCCGGTGTTGATAACATAGCGCAAACCATCCGCCAATTTGTCTCTTAATTCCCGGGAAAATAGCTTTAAAAAGGTTAAACCCTCCACTTCTGATGCCAAAACACCAAGAAGCTTTGCTGCGACCGGGTTTAAACTGATAACCCTTCCCGATAAATCCGTGGTAATAACCCCGGTAGGAATACTCTCAAAAATGCTATCCAGGTAGTCTTTTTCCGGCCGAAGCATCGAGAACCCTCCAGTACAATTGTATAATAATCTTCACATGTTACGCATCACAATTCGGTAAACGGTTAAAATCCGCCCCTAAAAGGTAACAAATGAAAGTTAACGGGTAACCCGCATGGCCAATTCACTGACTTTGTCATACTCGCGAATCAGTTTGGAGGATATAATCATCTTTTGCACCTCAGTGGTGCCGCCACCGATAGGCATCAGCCTGGCGTCCCGGTACAGCCTTTCAATGGGATACTCCTTCATATATCCATAACCACCGAATATTTGCAAGGCCTTATCCGCCATGCGCACCACCTGCTCCGCATAAAAACTTTTAGCGACGGCAGCTTCAAATTTCCCGTCCAAACCCACGTCTTTCAGCCAGGCAGCACGGTAACTCAACAGTCTCGCTGCATCCAGCATCACCTTCATATCCGCCAGTCGCTCCCGGATCATTTGAAATTCAATGATAGGTTTGCCAAACTGCTGCCGCTGTCCGGCGTACTCCACGGACAGGTCCAGCATTGCCGCCATCATTCCGGTACTCTCCGCAGCCAGAAATACCCCCCGTTCCCATACCAGGGCATCAACTGTTGCTTTGAAGCCTTTTCCTTCTTCCCCCAGCCTGTTTTCCACCGGCACGCGGCAGTCTTCAAACACCAGCTCGGCAGTGGGCGAAGAACGGTGGCCCAGTTTATTCAGTTTGCGACTTACCGAGTAACCGGGAGTATCTTTTTCCACGAGAAAAGCTGTTACCCCTTGGGCCCCTTTGCTCTTGTCCACCGTGGCCATCACCAGCACCACGTCCGCAATCGGGCCATTGGTAATAAACATCTTTGTCCCGTTAAGTACGTAGTAATCCCCGTCTCTCTTTGCCGTGGTCTGAATACCGGCAGCGTCGGAACCGGCGTTGGGTTCCGTTAAACCCAGCGCTCCGACCCATTCACCGCTGGCCAGTTTGGGTAAATAATTTTTCTTTTGCTCCTCCGAGCCGTGCAACCAGATAGGCACCGTACAAATAAATAAGTGAGCGCCCAGGGATAAATACAGGCCCGGGTCCAGTGCTCCACGGTTAAAGGCTTCATATGCCAAAAGACATGTAACCGCATCAGCGCCGCTGCCGCCATATTCCTCGGGAATAGGCAGACCACAGAGGCCCAATTCCCCCATTTCCTTCCACAAATCCCAGTCCCATTCTCCCGTTTCTTCCCGCTGTTCCGCACCGGGTGCCACCCTTTCCCTGGCAAATTTCTCCACACTGCGGGCAAAAGCCTCCTGTTCCGCTGAAAAACCGAAATCCATAGAAATAACCCCCCTATTGATAATTTTACCCGGCTGAGCCGTTTGCACAACAAGTTTACCCCAACAGGGACCGGGCAATTATTACCCGTTGAATCTGATTGGTACCGCCATAAATTTGAATAATCTTGGCATCACGCATCATCCGTTCCACGGGAAAATCCCGCATATACCCGTAACCACCCAACAACTGCACTGCATCGGTGGTAACCGTCATGGCAGTGTCGCTGGCATACATTTTGGCCATGGCCGAGAGCCGGGATATTTCCTTATTGGCTCCATTGAGACCGGGAAATTCCTCATCCACCAGTGACGCCGCGGAATAGACCAGGTGGCGGGATGCCTCCACTTTGGTGAACATTTCAGATATCATAAACTGCAGTCCCTGGAGGGTAATAATCGGTCTTTGAAACTGACGTCTCTGCTTGCAGTAAGTCAAGGCGTAATCCATGGCTCCCTGAGCAATTCCCAGTGCCTGAGCACCAATGGCCGGGCGTACCCTGTCCAAAGAAAGCATGGCCAGTTTAAAGCCCTCTCCTTCCACTCCCAGCAGATTTTTCCCGGGCACCTTGCAATCCTCAAAAATTATTTCCGCGGTACGGGTACCCCTCACGCCCATCTTATCTTCGACTTTGCCAATGCTTAACCCCGGCCGGTCATGCTCAACCACAAAGGCGCTGATGCCGCGAATGCCCTGTTCCTTGTCCGTGGCGGCAAATACAATATAATACTCTGCCAGGCCCCCGTTGGTAATGAAACATTTCCTGCCGTTAAGAATATACTCATCGCCCCGCCGCACCGCTCTGGTACCGGTAGCACCGGCATCGGAACCGGCTTCCGGCTCAGTGAGAGCAAAGGCTGTCAGGACCTCGCCCCGGGCTCCGGGGATGAGAAATTTCTTTTTTTGTTCATCATTTCCGGCCAAAAGGACAGGCGTCAGCGCCAGTTCCTGGCAGCTTACCATCAGTCCGGTAGCTGCAGAAACACGGGATAATTCCTCCACCACCAAACATAATTCCAAGACGCCCTTGCCCATGCCGCCGTAAACCGCAGGGATGGAAACCCCCAGCAAACCCTGCTCGGCAAACAAATGCCACAAATCCCACGGGTACTCATCAGTATTGTCAATTTCCCCGGCCCTGGGCAGGACCTTTCCTTCCGCCAGCCGGCGGATGTTTTTCCGGAGCATTATTTGTTCACTGTTCAAGCTGTATCCCATGTTTACTCCTCCCGGAATCGGCACATATTTTTGTGCCGCATTTTTCCCGGTAATTTCTTACCCAACCTTTGTTCCAACCAGTGTCCCAAAGACACCCGTAAATGTAAATCAACTCCCATATTAGTACCTGCGGCGGTAACTTCAAAGCTATCCCCCCACTTTATCACTTGGCTTTTACTCGATATTCCATTCCCCGGGATACTTTTGTCCCGGTTTTTCTGCAAATTTTTCTTTTAATTTAGCTAGACCTTGGCGTTTGAATTCAGGGCGTGCGACTTTGGGGACACGCCCGTTAAGAATAGCTTCCGAGCGCAGTCTCCGGCCAATGGTTTTTTCCATCAAAGTACCCAGTTCCAGCACCCGGTCCACATTTACACCGGTGTCAATTCCCATCTCATCCAGCATTACCACCATATCCTCCATGGTAACCAAACCCACAACATTGGGGTCCTTGTAGTAGTATGCTCCGGTGCCCGCCACCGGCGTATCGTCCACAAAATTGGCCGGCTGGCCGCCCAAGCCCCCGATGGTGCCTTCAAAGATGTTAATGCCGGCTTGCAGTGCCGCCAGCACATTGGCCAGTCCCCAGCCCCGGGTGACATGGAAGTGAGCCACATGCAGGTCGGAGTTAGGCATGGCATCCATTACCATGGAAAAATAGCGGTAAACCTGGTCCGGCGGAGCCGAGCCGTCATGGTCGGCATGCTCTATGTCAGCAGCACCGATTTCCAGCCAGCGCTTGGAAAACTCCACCGCTTCCTTTAATTCCGTGGGACCGCTGATGGGACTGCCCCAAATGGTGCTTACCGTACCATTCATTTTGATGCCTACGTCGGCAGCCTTTTTGATACACCGTTCCGCTTCCCGCCAATAGTCCGGCAGAGTGGTGCCGGAGTTGGCATAGTGATGTTCTTCATCGGTGGAAACCATCATCAAAATACGGTCAGGTCCGCAACCGGCTTTCTTGGCCTCAATGGCCCGGTCCACCGCCCGCTCGCGAATGGTCACAGCGGTAAGTTCAATCTCATCCCAGTCAACACCGGCCCTTTGCAACCTCCTACTTTGGCGAACGCCCTTGAACACCTCTTCAGCGTCCTTAAACTGGGGCATCCGCTTGGGGTTTCCGAAATTGGTAACCTCAATACGCTTGAAGCCCGCCAGGATTAATTCCTCCACGTACCATACCTTTGCAGCAGTGGAGATGAACTTCTCCTCGTGCTGAAAACCATCCCGGATGGTAATGTCCCCCAAGCGCACCTGCTTGGGGTAATTCAACTGAAATTTGTCTGTCATAATCCCCCTCCTGGTCAAAATATGTCCCTTTGCCCGGTTAACCCAACCCAAAGTGTGAAGAAATCTTTACTGTGTAAATTTCTTCACACTAATATCCCTTGTACACCGGCTTACGCTTTTCTTTAAAGGCCCTTAACCCTTCGTTGCGATCTTCGGTAGTCAAACACATCTGGTAGCATTCCGCCTCAAACTGAAAAGCAGTGTTGATGTCCAGTTCCACACCAAAATTTATAGCCTTTTTGGCCTGTTTCAATGCCACTGGCCCGTTTTTGGTCATTTCCTGGAGCAGAGCCAAAGTCTTTTCTCCCAGTTTTGACAGCGGTACTACATGATTGACAATACCCAGTTTTTCAGCCTGCCGGGCATCAATGCGGCGCCCGGTAAAAATCAACTCCTTGGCTTTGTTTTTTCCGATTACCCGGGGCAGGTTTTGCGTACCGCCACCGCCCGGTATAATGGCCAGCCCCACTTCCGGCAGGGCAAAATTTGCGTTCTCCGAGCAGATAATAAAGTCACAGCACAGGGCAAATTCAAAGCCGCCACCCATGGCATAGCCGTTAACCGCAGCTAGCAGCGGTTTTGGAAACATGGCAACGGCTTGAAAAGCTCTTACAAACAGTTCGCGCTGCCTGCGCATTTCCTCGGTGCTCATGCTCTGCCTCTCCTTCAGGTCAGCACCGACACAAAAAGCCTTTTCCCCGGCGGCAGTCAAAGCTGCGGCCCAAACGTCGTTTTCTGAAGCCAACTCTTCCAGCAAGGCCACCAACTCTTCGGCCATTTTAGTGTTTAAGGCGTTTAACGACTGCGGCCGGTTGAATTTAATCACCGCGGCATGCTCGTGATAAGAAACGGACAGTGTTTCCCAATCCATTCAGATACCCTCCTTCCTACACCGGGGTAACCCCATGTTTCCGTTCAGTAAAGATCGTCTGCTTGCTTTGGTACATTTCAAAACGCGCAATCAGCTCTTTACGCAGTCGGGACGGTGCAATGACATGGTCCACTACCAATTCCGCCGCCAGACGGTAAATATCGATATCCTCCCGGTACTCTGCCCGTTTTTGCTCAATAAAGGCAGGCCTTTCCGCGGGCGGCAGGGCCTCAATCTTTTTTTGATAAACCGCATTTACCGCCGCCTGGGGCCCCATCACCGCAATCATCGCCGTGGGCAGCGCCAGGCAGCAGTCCGGTTCGAACGCCGGGCCGCACATGGCATATAATCCCGCCCCGTAAGCCTTGCGCAGTACCACTGAGATCTTGGGTACCGTGGCTTCGGACATGGCGGAAATCATTTTCGCCCCGTGGCGAATGATACCCGTCCTTTCCACCTGCGTCCCCACCATGAAACCGGGAACGTCCATGAGAAACAGCAGCGGAATGTTAAAGGCATCACACAAATTCATAAACCGTGTTGCCTTATCGGCGGAATCTACAAACAGCACCCCGCCTTTAACCTTGGGTTGATTTGCCAGTATTCCCACCGGCCGCCCGCCCAACCGGACAAAACCGGTAATCAGTTCAGGGGCAAACAATTTCTTGGCCTCAAAGAAGCTGTCCCGGTCAACAAGAGTGTCAATGACCTCGTACATGTCAAAGGCAACACTTTCCCGGTCCGGAATAAGTTGCGCCAGTTCTTTGGCGGATGGCCTGGGCGGCTTGCTTTCCTCCATTCCGGGAAACTGCCGGTAGTTGGCGGGAAAGTAGCTGAGATACTTTCGCGCCGCCTGAATGGCCTCCTCCTCGCTTTTTACCAGCATGTCGCCGCAACCGCTTACGGAACAGTGCATCCGGGCCCCGCCCATTTCCTCCAAAGTCACCTTTTCCCCGATGACCATTTCCGCCATGCGCGGCGAACCGAGATACATGGAAGCGTTTCCTTCCACCATAATTACAAAATCGCAAAAAGCAGGAATGTAAGCACCACCGGCAGCAGACGGGCCAAAAAGAAGACAGAGCTGGGGTACCATACCGGACATCTTTACCTCGTTATAGAATATTCTGCCGGCACCCCGGCGGCCGGGAAACATTTCCAGCTGGTCTGTAATCCTGGCCCCGGCAGAATCCACCAGGTAAAGCATAGGTACCTTTAAATCCATGGCAGTTTCCTGGATGCGGATAATTTTTTCCACGGTGCGCCAGCCCCAGGAACCGGCTTTAACAGTGGAGTCGTTGGCCATAAAGCATACTGTCTGCCCGTGTATCTTGCCCATTCCGGTAACCACCCCGTCTGCCGGCAGGCCACCGGCCAAACAGTTGGCCCAAAAGCCGTCTTCCACCACTTCCCCGGGATCCAACAACAGTTCCAACCGCTGGCGAACAAACAGCTTCCCTTTACGCCTGTTGGCCTGGTGATACTTTTCCTTGCCACCGGCCTTGATTTCATCTGCCAGCTGCTGCAGCTTTTGTTCACTGCTCATTTGCATTCACCTCCATCGTCTGAATTTTCTGTCCTATTCTTATGCAAAGCAAAGTTGGTGCCAATGAGCAAAAAGCCCGATATTGCCGGTACCGGGCCTGTACAGGCAGGTTGGGTATATTTTTTTTGTAAATTTTTTTTCACAGAAAAAAGCAAGGGACACTCGTTGTCGTCCCCTGCCAAACCAAAAGTTCACAGCCCACAATCTGCCACTAGCGGCGCAGCAATTCTTCCGGCGCCTTAGGTTGGTACCATACTCCCCAACTGGTGGGTTGAACCCCGACCATTGCCGCCAGGACGGCTATGGTTGATACCGCGCCTAACAGCCAGTGTTTCAGTTTCATTTTGACACTACCCCCCTTTCGTTGAGAAATAGCCCAAACACCGCTGACATCAACTTGTCCAGGCAAGCCATCATTTTAAAGCCAAAAGGAGTAATGGTAATTGACTGTACCGCCAAACCGAAACTCACGGCCAGCACAACCTCTTTCGGTATGTCCAAAACAAGCCAGGAAAAAAGGTAGGCCAGCAATACTCCGTAAGCCCAGAGCCTTCTCTTTTTCCGCTGGCTGGCGCCGGCAACGGGCCTTGCTTCCGTGTCCGCGGGCCCCCACAAGAATACCGCCAGTGCAGCAGCGCCCAAGGTTAAGAGGAATATTACACCTGTCGGAAGGGGAAAGTTGACAATTTCTTTTACTGTTAAGCCGATCAAGGAAAAGATGCCGAGAGAACTGATAAGGCAGCGGTGGTAGGCAGTACAGTGAGCCCCGCCCGCCGGCAGGCGGAACAGCCCGGAACCGAGCAAAGCCGCCCAGGTTTGCGGCAAAATGCCGAGTACCGCAGGAACAATTAAAAATACCGCCGTCTTGACAATACCGCCCAGCAAAACTTCCAAACCGTAAGTGACGATGGTCAGTTTACCGTCTTCCAGATTTGATTCTTTTTGCAGGTAGGTCGCTAACCTTCGTGCCAGCTGGTTCATTGAGAACAACCCCTTTTTTACACGGCAAAGTTACCGTAAAAGTAGTGGGGCCATTGGAAACTTCAATGTTTCCGTTATGATTGTCAACGATTTCCCGGACATGGGCCAGACCAAAGCCTCTGCCATGTCCTTTGGTGGAAAACCCGGAATGAAAAATGTCGTCCCTCAGACTAACATCTATATCCGGTCCGGAATTGGCTACCGTGAAAACTATTGCTTCGCCTTGCCGGTTTATCCTTAATTCCACAAATCTATGTGCGACGGGCAATTTTTCGGTTGCCTCAAAGGCATTATCCAGCAGGTTGCTGAGGATGGTCACCAAAAAGTACGGCTTCACCGGGCAACTGCCCAAATCCGCCATAACCCCGATTTTAAACGTGACCTCTTTTGCCATTGCCTGTCCCATTTTACCCTGGAGAAAGGCCGCCAACACCGGCTCGTCCAGGCGCACCACCTGGTTTTCATTGAAAATATTTGTTTTCAGTTCATTGGCATATCTCTTTGCCTGGTTAAACTTGCCCAGCTGCAGCAAGCCGTATATGGTCTGCAGGTGATTGGTAATGTCATGGCGCTGGGAACGTATCAACTTAAGCATGCTTTCCTGTTTATCGAAGGCCCTGGCCTGATAATCGGCCTGCACCAGTCTGATAATAAAGACAATCCCGATCAGATAATTTAAAGCAATGAACGCAGTGGCCACCAGCATCAGTTGCCCCGGCAACACCCGGTAAAACTGCAGCGCCAAAACGCCCAAACTCACAACCATGGCTTGTACCAAAATACCCATAATTATGGCACTGGTAGATAAAAACTTATTCATTGGCCCAGCCCCTATAAACCTTTTTTAAATTTGGAAACCAACGTTTTAAAAGAAACATTATATTTTGCCAGCAGGTAGGTAAATACACCAAGCAAAATCAGTTCCGGTATCGGCAAAATTACACGTAAAACCGAATGCTGCAGAGCTTCATGAATACTGCCAATTCCCGTCAACCGAAGGGTAACGGGTACAAGTACGGCCTCAGCAGTAAGAAAAGTGCTCATGGCAAATACAGCGGCCAAAAACGCATCACGCAACTTGGTTTTAAACCAGAAAATAAAGATGGCAAAAATTATAATAATACCGATAAAAGTATGTATTCCAAAAGGAAGGGGCAGACTCCTTACAAACCAGGAAAGTAAAGCTGAGACTACGGCGGCGGGTATGACATTTTTAAAATCCGGTGTCAAATCAACGCTCACCAGCCCCAAGCAGAAAATTATGATACTTTCGGGAACAGACTGAAAAATTATGTCAACCAATGATAATTTATCCAAAATAATTCCCTCCCATTTAATTAGATATTTACCTCTTTTTTCCTGCAAAATTTTCAGATAAGTTTAGATATTTTCATAAACTTTTCTACCGTTAATAAAAACTTGCTCTACCCTTGTCCGGTAGTGGAAGGGGTCTTCCCCGTCCCAAATTACCAGGTCAGCATCCATTCCCGGTTTTAAGGAGCCAACGCGGCGGCCAATGCCCAAGATAGGCGGCGCATTTTTGGTCAGCGCCGCCAAAGCAGTTTGATAATTTACACCTTCCCTGACCGCCCGGGCCCCTTCTCCAGGCAAAAAATAGAAATCGATTTTCGAGTTTTTTCCAATTACATTATAATTTAACCCGGCGTGATAAGCAAACAACCAGTTTGTTTTGGCATTTTTTCACACAGTTTGTTATCTTTCCTTTGACTACGGAATTAATTATGGTAAGATTAATTGAGTTGTTGTTTAAAAATATTTTTTGGGGGAAAGGTGAGTTTTAGATGAAAATACCTCCACTGACAATAGGGAATATTAGTGTACCCTGCCCGATTATTCAAGGCGGTATGGCCATTCGCATTTCCAACGGGAATTTAGCCGGGGCGGTGGCCAAAGCCGGCGGTATCGGAGTAATTGCCGGCACTGCCTTATCCGATAAAGAGCTGATTGCAGAAATTGCCAAAGCCAGGAAAATCAGTGCAGGCAGTGATGGTGCCCTGGGTGTAAATGTGCTTTTTGCCGCTTCCAGCTTTGCCAAACTGATTAAAACAGCCATGAAAAACGGTATTGATATCGTATTTTCCGGTGCCGGTTTTTCCAGGGATGTCTTCAACTGGGGAAAGGAGTTTAATGTCCCGGTAATAAGCATTGTCTCCAGCAGGCGGTTGGCAAAACTTGCTGAAAAACTGGGTGCCGCTGCCGTGGTGGTGGAAGGCAAGGAAGCCGGGGGACATTTGGGCACGGACAGGCCGTTAAAAGAAATCCTGTCGGAAGTGATTGAGCAGGTAAAAGTACCGGTAATAGCCGCCGGCGGTATTATTAGCGGAAAAGACATGAAATGGGCGCTGGGTAGGGGAGCGGCAGCGGTACAGATGGGAACACGCTTTGCAGCCAGCGAAGAATCCGGTGCTCCGGACAGCTTTAAACAGACCTATCTGGCAGCAAAGGAAACGGATTCCGTTCTCATAGAAAGTCCGGTAGGCTTGCCCGGCAGAGCGTTGAAAACCGCCTTTACCGACAGGCTTGACCGGGGCTTGATAAAGCACACCACATGCAACGGTTGCCTGAAAAAATGCAGCCGACGTTTTTGTCTCAAGGCTGCTCTGGAAAATGCCCAAAAGGGTTTAATGCAGGACGGCCTGATTTTTGCCGGGGAAAAAGCTCATAAAATAAAAGAAATCCTGCCGGTACATGAGATTATTGCCAACCTTGTCTCGGAATTCCGGCAGGGATAATATCTTTGTAACTATTCAGCCGCCTGTTTAACTGCAGGCGGTCTTGTGTTTAACCCATCCCCTGGTGATCATCCCCTCACCCAGGCGTTTTACCGCAACCATATAAGCGGCCTTGCGCATGGGAATGTTTTTATATTGGCTGAAATCATACACCCGGCGGAAAGCGTCACTCATTTTTCGCTGCAAACGTAAATTCACCTGTTCTTCCGACCAGTAAAAACTTTCCAAATCCTGTACCCACTCAAAGTACGAGACAACCACCCCGCCGGCATTGGTCAAAATATCAGGGCAAACCAGGACACCTTTTTCGGCTAAAATATGGTCAGCCTCGGCAGTGGTGGGGCCGTTGGCCGCCTCGGCAACTATTTTCGCCTTGATATCATGAGCATTTTCCGCCGTAAGCTGGTTTTCCAGTGCCGCGGGTATTAAAACGTCACAGTCCAGTACCAGTAACTCCTCATTACTGATAGCGGTGCCGTTGGGATAAGAGTGTACCGTACCCTCTTTTCCCTTATGTGCCAAAAGCTTTTCCACCGGCAGTCCCTGTTCGTTAAAAACACCGCCGCGGGAATCACTGACAGCAATAATTTTCGCCCCGGCACTTTCCAAGACTCTTGCCGCATAACTGCCCACATTGCCGAACCCCTGGATTACCACTCGTAAACCTTGCAGTGACAGTCCCAGCTTTTTGCATGCTTCCTCCACCACAAAATAGCAGCCCCGGGACGTGGCCTCCAGCCGGCCCAGGGAGCCCCCCACAATAAGCGGCTTGCCCGTAACAATACCAAATTCATTGTGGCCCTGGGCACAGCTATACTCATCGGCCATCCAGGCCATAATTTGGGGATTTGTATAAACATCCGGCGCCGGGATGTCCTGGTTGGGCCCGATAATTTTTAACGTGGCCCTGATATAGCCCCGGCTCAATCTCTCCAGTTCGTCCCGGGACATTTCCTTGGGATTGCAAATTACCCCGCCTTTTCCACCCCCGTAGGGCACCTGAACCACCGCACACTTGAGACTCATCCACATGGATAAGGCTTTTACTTCATCCATGGTTACCTCAGGATGAAAGCGGATGCCGCCTTTAAACGGTCCCAGTACATTGCAGTGCTGAGAACGAAAGCCGGTAAAAGCCCTTATCTCGCCGTTGTCCATGGTAACGGGAATACTGACAATCAAAAGATGCTGAGGTTCCTTTAAGTGCTCGTAAACCGCTTGGGGTAACCCCAATTCCTTTACGGAGGTCTGCAACAATTCTCTGGTTTCCGCCAAAATACTCATCTTGCCAACTCCTTTCATTTTATTGATTGCCGGTCCTGTAATTATTATGTCAATGTCGCCCGGCACTATGAAGACTAAGCTCAACAGTACCTAAAAAGAAATCAACTCTTCAGTAGCAAAAAAGTAAAGATAACTTTGAACAACCGGCTGTTTATACAATGCTGCCAGCGCCCGGGAATAAAGGGAAATCTGCCGGCGGTACTTGTCTTTGATTTTCTCTGCCGTACCGGCAACTTGATCCGTTTTAAAATCTATCAAGATCAAACCAGTGTCACCTTTTAAAAAACAGTCGATAACTCCCTGCACCAGTACTTTTTCCTCCCGCAGGCCGTCCGCCAGTTCGGGGTAGAGTTCTCCCGCGGGGATACCCAAACTAAAGGGCTGCTCCCGGTAAACCCGGCGGGGTATTTCCAGCATCTGCCGGCCCACACGGGTATGAAAAAAAGCCACTATTTTTTCCACCGGCACCGCGTCCGCCTGCTCCGGAGTCAGCAACTCCCTTGCCACCATGGCATCCACCTGCCCCTGCACCGTCAGCCGGTTAACCGGCTGATCTAAATGCAAATGCTGCATTACCAGGTGAACCGCCGTCCCTCTCTCTGCAGCACTCAAACGCTGCCTTTCAATGAACCGGGGTTTTTTACCCATTGTAGCCGGGAAAAAGGAAATCCCGGGCTCCTCTTCACCTGCCGGCAGCTGTTTCCGTTTCAGTTCACTCACCGACACCTTTGCCGCCTTGTCCACCATTGACCGGGCCGGATAACGCCAGGTCAAACGATTTTCAATTTCCCTGCCCACAGTCAGTTCCCGGTCCGACAATTCTCCCGCTATTATCTTGTGCCACTGCTCCCATTTGCTTTCATCTTTCTTCTGCCGCTTGTCCAGCTCGATCAAGTCTTCCGCCGTCCAAATCTGCACTGACCATTTCGACGGGTGGTCCATTATTTCCTCCTTTGGCAGATTGGCATTGTAAAGTGGTCTACCATGCTTATGCCTGACGACACTACCGCAAACCCAATCCAGGTAGGTTTTCACCCTGGCGCGGTAAAAACTTGGCAGCAGAATATCCCTGCCGCCGGTTAACGTGCCCAGGTTTTCACGCCACTTTTCCAACCCGTTTACAGACCCCACCAGGATAAGCTGTTCCCGGGCCCTGGTAAGACCCACATATAAAACCCGCATTTCTTCAGCCAGATTTTCTCTTTCCAGACGACTTTTTACAGCCATTTGCGCCAAAGTGGGATAACGCAAACGCAAGGCACTGTCCACCACATTAAGGCCAATACCCAGGTGCTGGTGAAAAAGCAAATCACCACCGGTATCCTGCATATTAAATTTCTTACCCATATCCGCCAAAAAAACCACCGGAAATTCCAAACCTTTACTCTTATGAATGCTCATTATCCGTACCACGTCTTCATTTTCGCCCAACGCCCGGGCGGCACCCAAATCACCGGCACTTTCCCGCAGGCGCCGGACATAATGCAGAAATCTAAACAGGCCCTGAAAAACAAAGCGGTCAAACTGCCGGGCACGGTCATATAAAGCACGCAAGTTGGCCTGTCTCTGCTCGCCCCGGGGCAAACCGCCACAGTACTCCAGGAAACCTGTTTCCCGGTATATGTCCCAAATCAAACTGCTCAGCGGTTCCCGCCGGGACAATGTACGCCACCGCTCCAGCCTTTCCAAAAATTTCTTTGTTTTAACCTGCAGTTCGCCCAAACCGGTGTCCTGAGCAGCATCAGTAAGAGCACAGTAAAGGTTATCATATTTATTGACACACCGGATTTTTGCCAAATCCCTGCCCTTGAGACCGACTATGGGCGAACGCAGCACTGCGGCCAGGGGGATATCCTGTTGGGGATTGTCAATTATATTGAGCAATGCTAACATGGTTTCCACTTCTACAGCAGAAAAATAGCCGCTGGTTACATCAGCATAAACGGGAATATCAAATTTCTGAAAAATTTGCGCAATCCTGTTGACACGGTGACGGGTGGACCGCAGTAAAACCACAATGTCCCGGTAAGTAACAGGCCGGTAAGAACCGGCATCCCCGTCCCACACCACCGCCGGTTCACCCTCCTCATCACCCGCCACCAACTGCTTTATCTTTTTGGCCATCACCAGAGCTTCTTTCTCCAGAGCATCCAGACCCGCGAAATCATCAGCAAGCTCCACACCGCTTTCGGTTTCCGTTTCCCGCTGCAGTACATGCAGTTCAATACCCCGGCAGGAAAAACCACTTTCACCGTCTGTCCCGGTTTCCGGTGTTTCCGGATAGAGATCACCGTATTTTAAAAAGTGATTGGCCGCATCATTTTCCGTACCATAGTCAATATCACCTACACGCCTGTCCATCAGTTGCCGGAAAATATAATTAACCCCGTCGATGAGATGCCGCCTGCTGCGGTAATTGGTATTCAGTTGTATCAACTCGCCGGCAGCAGCATCCTCATTAAACTGCTGCTCCTTGTCCATAAACAGGCCGGGCTCCGCCAGGCGAAAACGATAAATACTTTGTTTCACGTCGCCCACCATAAACATGTACCCGCCGCCCCGCTGCCGGGCCACCGCTTCCAAAATGGCATTTTGGATCACGTTAACATCCTGGTATTCGTCCACCAGTACCTCTTCAAAACGCAAGCGCAGCTTTGTGGCAATGTCCGTGGGCTTGCCTTCATCATCCACCAGCAGGCGGAAGCAGAACTGTTCCAAATCAGCAAAGTCCAAAATACTTTTTTCCCGCTTTACCTCTGCAAACCTGGCGCCAAACTCTTTTGTCAGGCTCACCAAGGTTTTTACCAACGGGTAGATTAACTTTAAATCATCCAGATGACTTTCCGGCACCCGGGAAAAATACTTGTCCCTAATTTTTTTTTGGATTATATCCTTGGCCCTGTCCCGCAATGTTTTTGCCTTTTGCTTGAGATGCTCATCAACGTCCCTGGCAGGCTTCAGTTTTTGAAAATCAAACCCCTGAAACCGGGACCACAATTCCTCCCAGGGCAAGCCGGCCAACTCCGCCAGGAGCAGTTCAACCTTCTCCCGCTCGCCGGAAAAAATATCCGCATATTGATAAGGTCCGCCGGGCATTTCCGTGAAGGACAGCGCCCGGTCATAGCACCATTTTGCCTCCTCCATCCTTAACGCAATATCCTGCTTTAACTCCCGTACCCAGACAAAGTCATCGAGGGAGACAGAGTCCAGTGAAAATGCCTCCACCAACTGCTCCAACCACCGCTGGGGATATGCTTGACTGCGGGCATAATCAAAGAGGGCAAAAATCAAGTCTTTTAATTTTTTGCCGCCGGTTCCACCGTAGGCCTCCGTCAGCCGTAAAAATTCCCGGTCCATGACAGCATACTTATCTTCAAAAAGCCGGTCCATTATCTGCAAACGTATCAATTCCACTTCATTGGCGTCGGCCACGCGAAACCCGGGGTCCAAATCCAACCTGTAAAAGTATTTTCGTACCACCTCCAGGCAGAAGGAGTGAATAGTGGAAATAGCAGCTTTATTGAGAAGGTGCAGCTGCTGCCGCAGGTAGCGGTTTTCCGGCTCATCATCCAGCTTTTTTTGTATCTCCCTGCCAATACGCTGGCGCATTTCCGCTGCTGCTGCTTCAGTAAAGGTTACCACCAGTACTCTTTCCAGGTCCAGAGGGTCATTGGTATCCAAAATCCGCCGGATAATACGTTCCACCAGCACCGCAGTTTTGCCGGAACCGGCAGCGGCAGAAACCAAAATGTTGTTGTCCTTCTTGATAATGGCTTTTTCCTGATTGACGTTCCACTGCATTTAACCCTCACCACTTTCACCGTACTGACGTATACTTTCCAAAACTGCCCGGTCATCAATGGTATCCAGGAAATTATAACTGCAGCCTTCAAAGCTGACATCAAACCAGCACACCGATTTATAACGGCACCGGCTGCACGGGGAAGTTTTGCCGTGCCGGTAGGGCTTGATGTCAATGTTGCCCGAAACAATCTTTTTGCCTAGTTCCCTGAGTTTGTTTTCGGTAAATTTAAGCACCTGCGCCAGTTGGCCCGTGCTGAGCAAACTGCTGTTGCCGGCACTAAAACTGTCGTCCTTGTTTATGCGTACGGGCAACAGGTCAGAATGGCCAACCCTGTCCACCCCCATTAACCGGGCCACCTCACGGTCCGCCAACAAGATTCCTTTCATCCTGCTCTCTTTCTTTAACTGCCGGCGAATGGCTTCTTTGCTCACCGGCCCGTTTACACTGACCAGGGGACGGCTTACCGGAAAATAGAATGCCCCGGCAATATCCGCCCTGTCGCCAACCAGCTTTGGTGCTGACTTTAAAGCAGCCCAAAGATACGTAATAAGCTGGAGCTGCAGCCCGTAATACACCTGCCACCACTGGAACCTGGTTTGGCTGCTTTTATAGTCTATTACCCGCAGGTAGTTTTTGCCCTTACCTTTTAGTAAATCAATGCGGTCAACCCGGCCGCGTACCAACAGCTTCCACCCGCCCTCAACCGGTACCTCCACCGGCTGCATTTCTCCGCCATGGTCAAAAACCGCTTCCACCCAGCGAGTGACAAACTTTCCCCTTTCCGCATGCTCCTTTAAAATATCCACCGCGTAGTACAAATTTTCCCGTACCTGCTGCAGCAGGAATCCACTTTGAGCGGTTTTCAACAATCCTGCATTTTCCAGCCGGTTGCTTATCTTTGCCAGTACCGTATTTAAAAGTTCTCTCTGCTTGTCCCGGTTCAGGCTACCCCAGTCAAGCTTTTCCCTCTGCAAACTGAGAACAAAATCCGCCAGTGCCTGGTGGTAAATTATTCCCAGGTTCGGTGCATCCAGCGTCAAGCGGCGGCGTTCTTTTAACTTCAATACATGTTCCGCAAAATAACTGAACGGGCAGCTGGCAAACTGCTCCAAGCGTGAGACACTGACTTTGATGGGATTGGCATAAATCTCGTCAATCAGTTCAGCGGTTAATCTTTCCTCCGCCACGGAAAATTTCAACGAATCCAGCAAATTCAATAACAGGCTGCTGGTCTCATCCTGTTGTAGGTAAAATTGATACAATTCTCTCCAAACCGGTGCCAGTTCCTTGCCGTCCTTGGCTTCACGCAGTTTATTGATTAACAAGCCCAAACTGCTCCAACCGGGAACGATATATTCCCAGGCCTGGTGGTCATCCTGCGGTTCCAAACCAATATATTCGGTTTCCAAATCGGGAAACAATCCTTGAACCCTATTAATGACACTTGAGGGGTTCAACGCTTTTCCTTCCTCATCGGCCAGGGGGAAACTGAGCCATAAATACTCACTGGCCCGGGTGAGGCTGATATAGATAAGGTACTGTTCTTCCATAAGCTGTGTTTTGCTGGTAGGAGCGAGTTCCAGGTTTGCCGCTGCCAGATATTCCCTTTCCTCGTCCCCAAAAATCTGTTCCTCACTTCTCTGTAAGGGGAAAATACCGTCATTTATCCCCAGCAAAAACAGCGCTTTGATATTGGGGGGGGTACGGGACCGTTCAATATTGCCTACCAGGGCCTGGTCCAGACCCGGCGGTATCAACCCCACGCGCAGCTGCTCCAACCCTGCTTCGAGGATGTTCAGGTATTCCTTAACCGTAAGCTCTTCTTCCCCCATTATTTCCACCATCTGGTCCAGCAGTTCCATTATTTGCTCCCAAACCTGCTCATGTTCCCGGGCCCTGGTCAAATTACCCTCCTGTTCGTCCTGCAAGCGCCAGCCGGCCAATTTTTCCCTTGCGTTTAACCCGGTGAGAAACTTGTAAACAGCGTCACTGATCGCCTCCACCGGGTACTTTCCATGTCTATCAAAATGTTCCAACGGTAGAAAATATGACTTCACCCTGCTGCGCAACTCATTTACTTTTTCTAAATATCGTTCGGAAGCAACTTCCCCGGCGGGGTTTTCCAAATCCAAATCCGCCGCATAATGCCAGGGAGTAGCATCCGTCCACTGCCCGCCTTCGATACCGTAAGCCAGGCAATAATTTTCCAATAAATCCACGTCCCGCCTGCTCAACGGCATTAAATCGGTTTTCAGGCAGCGAAACACCGCTTCATATCCCCAATTAGTAGTAATAATCTCCAAACCGGAACGCAGCAATTCCACCATGGGATGGTGGGCTACTCCCTGTTTTTGGTCAATAAAAACGGGGATATTGTAATCTTTAAAGACCGTCCTGACCAAATCCAAATATGGTTCCAGCGTCCGGCACATGAGCGACATGTCCCGCCAGCGGTACCCTTTATCCCGGGCCAGGGCAATCATCTGCCGGGCCACCGCCTCAACCTCTGCCCGCCGGTTGGCGGCACTTACCAAACGTATGCCCCTGGGCCTGCCGGCCTTCGTCTTTCCCGGCCAGCGGGTAAACTCAGCTTCTAAGTGTCCCAGCCAGGGGTTGACAAACCGCGAGCGCCGGGTATCCAAAGTAATTGTTTCCTTTATTTCCACACCGTTTTCCATAGCCAAAGCAATAAGTTTCTGAAAAGTTTTCCAAGTGGGGAAAAATATATCGGTCTCATTTAACTGCTTGTGAGCATCCGCCGCCGGCATACACAAAGCCACTTTGACTGCGTCCGCCACGGCAAACAACCGCTCCAAAACCAGGTATTCCGGAATGGTGAAACCGGAAAAACCGTCTACCCATACCTTCGCGCCTCGGGAAATATAAGCTTCCGGCAGTTTTTCCGCCGCCAACCGCATGTAATCATCCGGGTCCGTATACCGGTCAAAGAGGCGGCTTTCCAGCCCCCGGTAAATCTCTGACAAATCGTGCAGCTTGGCAGCCAACAACTGCTGCCCTTTTTCCTTTTCCAGGCGAACTGCCTGCTCCCACAAATCTTCTGCTGATATATCATAAAGTTTGCACTCACTAATACAGGCGGCGAGCTTGTGGCAAAAGCCGAATTCACCGGCCAACCGGGAAAACAGCTTCAGCCGGTCTTTATTCTCCGCCAGCGCCGAGCGGATGACCATGCGTTTGCCCATATCGGAAATATGCGGGCGCACAATACCCCCCGCCTGCTGGAAAACCCGCCACGCCAGGCGCCGGAAACTGAGCACCTGGGCACGGGTAATACATTCCAATCCCGGTGTCCGCACCAGTTCCTGTTCCATCTGAAAGGTGGCCTGCTCGGGAACCAGAAAAATAAGCGGCGGCCCTTCCACACCTTTGCGCAACTCATTTCCAATTTCCTCCAAACACAGGTGTGTTTTTCCGCTGCCGGCCCGTCCCAAAATAAAACTAACAGCCATCATTACCGCTCCTATCAATCTTAGCCTTACTGATGGTAATTCTCGTATTACCGGCAAGTTTCTGCCACCCAAATTCCCCAAAATGGGAGATCGGTAGTAAAAAAAGACAAGTCAAATCTGTCCCTTAGTAACATTCGGGGCTTCTGTCCGCAAACACCGGCATGCTCCGCCGCACTGCCGCTACTTTATCCATATCCATATCCACCATAAATACAACTTCTTTTTCCCCCGCCTCATAAAGCACTTCACCCAACGGGTCCACCACCATTGAATGCCCGGCAAACTCATTTTTATCATCGAAACCCACCCGGTTTACCGCCACCACATACTGCTGGTTTTCTATCGCCCGGGCCACCAGCAAGCTCCGCCAGTGGTAAAGCCTTGTCTTCGGCCACTGGGCGGGAACAACCAGCACCTCTGCGCCTGCCACCGCCAGCTTTCTTGACAGCTCCGGGAACCTTAAATCATAACAAATAATCAAGCCCCACCTGGCCCCGGCTAAAGAAAAAGGTTTCGCCTCTTTACCCGGCTGCAGGTACTTCTCTTCATCCATCAATCTAAATAAATGCACTTTCTCATAGGTATGCACCAGCTGCCCTCGCCTGTTTATCACCAGGGAATGATTGTAGAATTTGCCATTTTCTTGACTTGCCACGGAACCACCGATAATGTCAATTCCCAGTTCCTTTGCCAAAGTGCCGAGAAGTGCCTTGCTAGGTTCTCCCGCGGTATCACTGATATGTTCCAAGCGTTCAAGGGCATAACCGGTGTTCCACATCTCCGGCAGCACCACTATCCCGGCACCTTTAGCCGCTGCGGTACGAATCATGGCTGCTACCTTTTCACGATTGACTTCCGGCTGGCCCAATGCTATGTCAATCTGAATACCGGCAACTCGCAAACAACTCACCTCCCGCTTTGGATTACAAAACCAACTGAAAAACAGGTCTGAAGGCCTATGTTTTTGTTAAATCATGAACAAAATCTTTATGACAATCCGTACACTCCATTTGCTGCGTAACTTTTATATGCCCCTCCCCGGTCTTGGGTTTTGTATGACAAACCAGGCATCTTTCCTTGGGAACAACCACCTCAATGTTATCAGAAGTTACTTCTTCTGTAAAATGCACATATAGCTGCCTTAAGCCGTTCGCCTTCACCTTTATGTATCCCCCCAACGTCCCATCCGCATGGCATTTAAGGCAGCTAACACTATTATGAGGGGATTGAGTCCATTGCTGGTACGCAGCCCTCATCTCATGACAGTTCCCGCAAAATGAAGGCTTGCTGCTGTATTCCACTCCCACAAATCCTACGAGAAAAATAAGCAATACACCAGACGTCAATGCAACAAGCAAACTTGGCCTCAAGGGCTCTCACCTCTCCCAAAATTATTTTTTCGTTTAAAAAAGATATTGCGCTTGCCTGATTTGCCATCTCCTTTCAATAATCCTTTAGATAATTTTTTCTACTGCAAAATCACCCCCTTTTACAAAACTGGAAGTGGGTGATTTTCTTTTTAACTAACCCAGCCGGTTTATCAGCGCTACCATATTCCTACCGACCTGCTTACAGGCAGCAATGGCAGCCTCGTCTTCTTCCACTCCTTTTCGAAAACTAACGCGACCCTCTTTGTAGTTGCCAAACATCGTCCCCGCCGCCCCGGTAGTAATAATTCCCCCATCCGCCCTGCGGCTATCCGCCAGCAGCAATCCATGGGCCCTTAAAAAGTGTTCCATTATTGACAGGCAGGTTTCCTGGCCACCATTACGTAACCCTGCGTGGGTTACGGCAGCTCCCACTTTCCCTGCCAGCATATTCGCAGTCATATGCATCCAACGGGTCCGGTCCATAAAGTTTTTCATCAGCGTGGTAACGTTATGCCAGTAGACCGGCGACCCCAAAACTATCCCCCGGGCCTCTTGAAGCTTTTCACCGAGCGCGGCCATGTCATCATTTTGAATCGAACACTGGGGACGGCGCAGGCACTTGTTGCAGGATAGGCAGCGCCTGATTTCGTAGTCACTTAGCTCAATTAACTCCACTTCCGCACCCTGAGCCGCTGCTTCCTTCAGGACAGCTTCCAGCATTTTAGCAGTATTCTTGCCTTTACGATGACTACCGTTAATAGCAATTATTTTCATAATTAAACTCCTCCCCCACACAATTTAATTACCGTTTATTTATCCGAAAATCTACAAGCAAGAGGTTCAATCACTGGGGCATTGCATTAAAAAAAACAAGCAGCAATTCACAGGCGGTTTTCCCTGCTTGGTCAAGAAGAGCAACTACTTAAGGGTAGTCCTCATCCACACTAATTCATGGAATTTCGTTACCGTTCATTTATCTGGTATTTTAGCCAACTTCGGCCATTCCGTCAAGGGTAGAGAACGGGCTGCTTTACGGGTGATCAATACAAAATAGGAATGGAGAAAAACACAAGATAAATATCCAGTGAAAATTGGAGGGAATTGTTAAACTCCCCCCTGTTAAAATCACAGAACTCATGCACGACTATTTGCCCGCCTAAACGGCGGTCCTTGAAAAAGCCGTGCATGAGTTCTGACTGGTAATTACGGGCTTATTAGCCAAATGCTTATTGTAATACTCAATAAGTTCAGCAATCCGTTTTTCCAATGCTTCGGTGTGTATACAATGCGAATCCGGTGAGCGGGGTCCGCCAGAAATACTTTCCGCGCTTCCATGGGTGCCAACACGCCAGCCTTACCTTTCTTGCCTAAAGTTTCCGGATCAATGCCGGATATATTCCGGGTCACGCCGTTCCACTTGTGCGGGTTTCATAGGCAATGCGGATGGGCCGGATGGGCATGCTCCAGTGCCTGAATGCCGGTTTTTTCATCCGTGCTGATGACGCGTACGCCCTCTTTGGCCATCTCGGGTGCTTCCCGGTAGACGGTACACACTTGCTTGACTTCCACTTCCCCGAGCGCTGTTTGTCACGCAAGAGGGATTGGATTGTGGACTTCAAGGCACGGGGGCGGTCGGCTTCCACTTACTTGAGCTCTTCAGCTGCTTTGGCCCAGCGGTTGCGCCATTGTTTCACGGTGTTGCGGTTCCAGCCCGTTTGGCGCGCAATTTCCTTGTTGTTTATACCTAACCCGGACAAGCCGGAGCCAAAGTTGTCATCCCTGAATTAGCAAGCATAAAAGCTTTCCCGTGTTAAATTTTCTTTCCGTTTTGGCAAGAATTTTACAATTAAGGGACTAAGGGGACACCTTTGTTTACCGGCAATCTGCCTTAACTCAGTTTTTTTATGGTCAATCCCAGGAGCATTTCTGTCCTTTTGTGAACGTCATGCTAGATAGTTACCTTTATTCTTAACTATCAACACTTGATTTTCCTTCTGAAACAATAATTTGTTTAAACCAATCATGCTCTAGCAGGAAGTAAAGAACCAGTCCTATTATCAATCCCCAGGCAGCACCTTTGATAGCAATGATTGCCCCGACAACCCCGGCTATACCCCTTTCAATCTTGCTTTCAACCATTTCCATGGCCAGGTAGGCGCAAAGATACCCTTGTACCAACAGTGTCAGGGAAAGCCCAATAGCTAGGCCCGGTTTAAACAATGATACGACTGGCCCCAGCAGCAAGGCAATGCTCATTCCCCAAAAGATGGAGGTTGCTCCGCCCCAGTAGCTATCCATTTGTTCGCGGGTGCTATTGATGTAACGATTTACCACCAATGCCTGCCCACCGGCCCATTGGGGCCCGGACAGCGGCAGGAAAGGTAAGAACAAACCCTCAACCGCATTACGAATACCGGCAATAATGTTGTTCCTGTTTGCCTCAAACAATACTTTTTCATCCTTACGTTTTTCATCACATGCCTTTAAGAGACTGTTGGCAATCAGCACATCGCCAAAGGCAATGATATACGCTGCAATTGCCAGTGGTAATGCCTTCAAAAATATGCCAACAGACGGAAAACCGATATTAAAGGGCGACAAGGTCCTGACCATTTCCCCCACGGCCAGCGGGGTAAATCCCCAGTTAATAGTGGGCATCTGAACCTCACCAATAATAATCCCAATCACATAGGATATGGCAAAAGGGATAGCAATACCATACTGAGCTACAAAGCGGAACAAACTGTAACGTTGGCGCAACTCCGCTGTAGCACTGGAAAATAGCATAAAGAAGGACAACCCCACGCCCAGCAAAATACTGACAGTAAACTGGGACACTCTCCCCTCTGCTTTGAATTCACCAATGATTGAGGCAATAGCTGCACCCAGTAAAATACCGGCCTTAATACTGTTGGGAATGGCCGCCACAACTCTTCCTGCCAGTTTGGTAAGACCAAAAAAGATAAAGATCGCAGCCACCAGCAGTTGCAGGGCAATCATCGCCTGCAGCCTCTCGGGACCCTCTGCAAAACCCGTTAAAAAAGCTATATAGAGAGGGATACCCGGAGTGATCCAGCCCACTACGGACGGGTCGCCAAAATGGGTGTGTATCAGGTACATAAAATTGTTGATTATTACCATGGTAATGGCAACTTCAAAAGGGATTCCCAGCACGCTGGTCATAGCAGCAATAATCCCCATTGGTACAACTGATAAAATCGCTCCCTGAATGGCATCCGGCCACTCCCACGGATAGTGAATAAAGGGCAGTCTGAATTTCAATACGCCCCCGACATAAGGCTGCTCGGCCTCCGGGGTGCTCGGCCTCTTTTTACCGAAGTATATACCCAACAAAATAACCCCCTTTTTTATAATAGGTATAGAGAAAACCGCCGCTACGCAGTTCCTTTCCTCTCATCAATCACTCTTTTTGCCTTGTGAGTAGCCCTGGGCAGGCTGCCGGGCTTCATCAATTTGATTTCAGGTTTAATACCAACTATTTTCATACATTCTTTTTGCACAGCCTGGGATAGACCTTGGACCTGGTTATTCTCGATATGCATGGCATGTTCTGCTTCCACTATCAAATGAGTCATGTGCTTTTTCTCCGACACCCTGAGTCGGTATTCGCCGGTCAGGTCCTTGTTGTTCCGGATAATTGCCTCTATATCGCTGGGAAAGACGTTGACCCCCTTGACAATAAGCATGTCATCCAACCTGCCGTGAATGCCATGTAAGCGAAGGTGAGTACGCCCACAGCGGCACTGCTCAGAGGTATATGAAACAATGTCCGCGGTACGGAACCTAATTAGCGGCCTAGCTTTTTTCTTCAGCGAAGTAAGCACCAGTTCCCCGCGTTCGCCTTCTGCCACTTCTTCACCAGTATCCGGATTGACAACTTCAATTAAGATGTGGTCTTCAGCCCAGTGCAGGCCCTCTCTTTCCTCGCACATTCCGGCACAAGCTCCGAAAATATCTGACAGCCCGTAATAGTCATAGACTTTGGCTTGCCACAATTCTTCGATCGCCTCTCGGGTCTCCGGAATGGATCCCCCTGGTTCCCCGGCCACAAAGATCTTCTGAATGTTTAAATCCCTGGCCGGATCTATGCCATGTTCCTTGGCAGTTTCCCCTAGGTACCATGCATAGGAAGGAGTAGTCCAGGTAACAGTCGCTTTCCACTGCTTAAGAATTCCCAGAAGTCGCTCCGACGGTATCGCTCCAGCCCAAATACACAGCGCACCAACTTTTTGTGCACCAATCACATCCGGGCCACCCACAAACAGTGTAAAGTTTAAAGCATGGCAATACCGGTCGGTGGGGCGCATCCCCGAGGACCAGAAGAGCCTGGCCTCGAAGTCCTGAAAATCCTCAAAATCCTGTGCGGTAAAAGGCGAAGCCGTGGGTACTCCGGTTGAGCCGCTAGAAGCGGAAATGTAAACAATTTCTTCTTCTGGGACACAGGTAATGTCACCAAAATCAGGAACCGCCTGTTGCCTTTCTCTAAGGATTTTTTTGTTGATGGTTGGAAACTTCTTCAAGTCTTTCAGGCCTTTTAGGTCCCCGGGCTTAACTCCCGCCTCATCAAATGTATGTTTATAGTACGGCGAACAATTGTATGAAAATTCCAGAGTTTCTTTAAGCAGCTTAAGCTGGTATTCCTCCAGTTTTTGCCGGGGCATAGTTTCCATTTCTTCATCCCAATACTTTTTAAACCTACCCATGCAAAACATTTCCTCCTTAAGTTTTTTGGTTGGCCAACCTAAATTACTTATATGCAATGACTATGCCAATTAATGCTAATATTCTGAATTTAAACTGTGTTTAGTCTTTATCGGCGCTTACCGCTTCCCTGCCGTTACTCCTACAAATGATGCTTGTGCATAATTTATACAGTTAGGGCTGGTGAAAACTGCAAAAAACCTGCTGATTAAAGGGCTCGCCTGAAATCCGCAGGTTGTATTTTTAGTATACATATATATACTTTTTATACTATCACTTAGCTGTAATCTCGTATTTTTCCAACTTGTTATAAAAAGCACGACGGCTGATACCGAGCATTTTAATTGCCTTGGTCTTATTGTTGCCGCAGAGTTTTAACGCCTCCTCACTGGTCCACTTTTCCAGCCGGGCTATCTTTTCCCCGGCAAGGTGTCCGGTTCACCGGCTTCCTGCACACTGCCTCCCGTCATATTGTTGGACATGTAGCTGGGCAGGTGCCGTGCTGTGATAAACCCTTCGGTGATTACCGTCTGTCGTTTTCCGCCCGGCACCAGTAAATGGAACAAGATTGAGCAGCGTTTGTTTTCTCACATCACACAGAATTGGCGGGGGCGTCCGCTGGTGAGTCACGAAGTGATTGTCAATCTGATAGCTGGCACAACCACTGCCACAGGATCAAAGGTTCAATGTCAACTCGATACCAACTCTTATTCGAAAGGCATTAAAGTCTCTGAAGAAGAAATGGCTCAAGTAAACATTGATCGTCAGAAATTCCATGGAGAGTGGAACTACAGCATATCACCCAACAATCTATGAGTAAGTTATTTCTTTACGCTTCCTTATTCTTTTTGAGCCTTTCTCTAATTGCGGCCCCCAACCGCTCATTTGCCGACAAGACCGGCAGTTCATCGACCGGAATATCGGCCAAGTCAATAACCAGCATCTCGCCCCCCCTTTCTTACCGTACCGTAAACAAATATTAATCCCGTATCCACTTACGGTCCTCTCCCCACATCAAAATTAAAACGGGTTTTAACGGTAAGACGGGTCTTCCAGCAGATTCGGTCCTTTTAAAGCTTCGGTAGCCAAAAAATCACAGCATTCATTTTCCTTCACATCAGCGTGTCCTTTTATCCAATAAAAGGTGGCCTGGTGTTTGTCCAGCAGCTGCATCAATCTTTCCCACAAATCCACATTTAAAGCCCGTTCCTTTTTATTGCGCATCCAACCGTTGGCCCGCCACCTGGCCGCCCATCCTTTATTGATACTGTCCACCAAATACTTGGAATCACTGTAAATATCCACAATACAAGGCTCTTTCAGCGCTTCCAAACCCTTTATTACCGCCATCATCTCCATACGGTTATTAGTAGTATTTTTGTAACCCCGGGAAAGTTCCTTGCGATGGCCCTTATATAAAAGAACCACACCGTAACCTCCCGGGCCGGGATTTCCGGAACAGGCACCGTCAGTATACATAATTACTTTTTTTAATGCTTCAGTTGTCAATCGCCTTTCCTCCCGCATCTGTGGCCAAAGATTTTGTTGTTTTTGCTGCCACATTATCCAAGTGGAGAGCCATGGCTTTTCCCGCCCCATCACCGTCGCCTCGCTGCACAGCAGCGAATATTCTGAAAATACTTTTATGTTAATTCCTCATTTGTCCTATAAATTCCTGCCGCAAAAGAGCCATTTTGGGAAAGCAATATCCCAACCTTATTCATTTTCCGGTAAAATTCATCAATTGCCGTGAAGTTCAACCACCTTTCTCCAGTTCTTCTTCTTATTTCATGATATATTCGCCGCTGTTTAATAGGCTTAAAATCCATAATTTCCCCTCAAAAAAATTATGAAACTTTTATAAAACCAGGCCGCCATCCACACTGAGCACGGCACCGTTGATGAAACTGGCATCATCAGAAGCCAAAAACAAGTATGCCGCAGCAATATCATCAGGTCTGCCAAGTCTTCTCAAGGGCGTCCTGGACCTCATTAAATCCAATACTTTTTGGGGTACCTTGGCAGTCATATCCGTAACAATAAAACCGGGAGCAACGGCGTTTACCCTAATACCCTCGGGCCCCAGTTCCTTCGCCCAACTTCTGGTAAGACCTATTACCCCTGCTTTGGTTGCGGCATAGTTGGTCTGGCCAATATTACCGTATACGCCTACTACGGAGGATGCGTTAAGAATTACACCCGACCCCTGCTCCATCATCGACGGCACAACGGCCTTGGTACATTTGTATACACCGGTCAAATTGACCGCAATCACCTTTTCCCAGGCCGCGTCCTCCATCTTGGCAAGAAACCCGTCCATGGTAATCCCGGCATTATTAACTAATATATCTATTTTCTCGTAGGCATCCATTGTTACCTTCACCATATTTTTCACTTGCTCGCTAGAGGTAACATCCACCTCAACAAACCGCACCCGGCCACCGGCATCCCATTCCGCCACTGCCGCATAGCCGGCAACTGCATCAAAATCGGCTATAACAACCTTGGCTCCTTCCTCAATGAATTTCTCTGCGGTTTTCTTGCCAATTCCCTTGGCCCCACCGGTAATTACTGCCACTTTTCCATTGAGTTTCACGCTAATCTTCCTTTCAAATTTACTTTTTCCTTGCCGATAAGAAAATTTTAGACAAAAACATTCTTAAGATTTAACATCTTTACCAGGAGTTTATCGGCATCGTTATCTCCCCAGCAAATCGTGGCATAGTCTTTGCCGGTATCGTTTAATGCCATCATTTTCACTTTATATTTATCCGCTAACTGTCTCAAAATACCACCGTCCAGGTTTTTCCCACCATGCAGGCGATAATTACCGGCACAAATACCACCATGCAAACTATACCCCGCTTCTTTTGCAAAATCCCAAAATACCTGCAGGCTATCACAAGTTGGCAACACTACTTGCCAGGATGGAACATTGAGACGTTGTTTCATTGACAAGTCCGCCCTGTCCCTCCACAATTGGGCCGCCTGTTCTTTTGAAAGATGGTCTGTGTCAGCCGGAAACTGGTTCCCAGCCAAATTCCGTATTTCTTTTTCCATCCAGTCAACTTCTGCTTCCGGTCCCTCAAGTTCTACAGCTAAGTTAACTTTGCTCTCATCCAGCAGCTTTCTGTCCAATAACTCCAAGGTGCCAGGCTGAAATTTTCCATATATGGAATGGGCCAACTGCCAGGCAGTTGCAATATCAACAGTCTTGATAATAACCGTTTTTCTTTTGGGCGGGTAGGGTAACAGACGTAGGGTTAACTCCAGTATCGCCCCTAAAAGACCCCTGGAGCCAATAAAAAGCTTTGTACAGTCCAATCCTGCAACGTTTTTAACCACTGACCCGCCCAGGTTGAGGATCTGCCCCGCTGCAAGCAGCACTTTCATTCCCAGTACATAATGCCTGAAACTTTTGTATCTTAATCCCCGGGGACCTGGCCAGTTCAGTGCCACACTCCCACCCAATGAATGAACAGGGCCTTCTTCGTCCTCTATGGGCAGCCACAAGTTTTCCTTGCCAACAATTTCCTGAAGTTCTTGCAAAGTAATACCACTTTGAACAGTTATGGAAAGATTTTCCCGGTTAAATTCTTTAACTTCGTTCCATCCACCTGTGTCAATAATTACCCCTGGCCTGCTGTAAGGGGAAAGCTCCTGTCTCAATCCCGTGCCCCTGACTTTCACCTTTAACTTGGCGTCCCGGGCTGCCTTCACTGTTTCCAGCCATTCTGTTTCATCACCAGGTGCAACCACCAATTCCGTACTCTGATTGAGCCATTCACGGGCAACGGCACTTTCGTCCTGCTCTGCTTCAGACTTTAAAAACACTTCCGGGTAAACCTTGCCACGGTTAAAAATCTCTGCCGGGTCAAAGATTTTTCTTAATTTTTTCATCAGAAGCAGTTCATTTTCGCCCCACATGGCTTTCATACTTTCCTTCTTAAGCAAACCAATTCCATGTTCACCGGAAATGGAGCCCTTCATTTTTAGTGTAGCAGATATAATCTCTTTGTCTGCGTTTTTCAGTCTTTCCACTTCCTCTTTATCCCCCGGGTCAAATGCAACTATTGGATGCAAATTTCCGTCACCCGCATGGGAAACGGTAACAAATTTTAGCCGGTACTTCCTCGCAATCCTTTCAACTTTCTGCATCATTTCCACCAGTTGGTTTCTCGGCACCGTCACATCCTGAACATAGACCCTGCTTGACAACTGCCCGCAGGCACCATAAAGAGCCTTCCTGCCCAGCATTAGTTTTTCAGCCTGTTCCTGGTCCCGCGCATGTAAAACCTTTTGCGCGCCATTTTGATAAGCCAGTTGCTTTATCAGTTCTATTTGCTCCCGGGGCGAGGCATTGCCATCAACTTCCAACAGCAGTACAGCCTCAGCATCCAAGGGATAACCGGCATGAATAAATTTTTCCACCGCCTCCACACTGGCTTTGTCCATAACCTCAATGGCAGCAGGAATCATGCGGTTAGAGACAATGTCCTCAACAGTCTGAAACGCATTCGCCAGCGAAGTAAAAGTAGCCAAAACAGTTGCCTTTTCCCGGGGAAGCGGCAACAAATGCAGAGTCAGTTCAGTAATAATTCCCAATGTCCCTTCAGAACCAACCCAGAGGCCAATTACATCAAAACCACTGTTCAAACCCGGCCAGGGCCGGTGATACTCCCCGATTTTCCCGTTGGCCTCAACTGTTTTGATACTTGTGACATGGTCTGTCATGACGCCATACTTAAAACAATGGGCCCCGCCACAATTTTCCGCTGCATTGCCGCCGACGGTAGAGACCCTGTGACTGCTGGGATCAGGGGCAAAAAACAGGCCATCAGGGGCAGCCACTTTTGTCACATCCATATTAACCATACCGGCCTGCACGCGAATTGTTCTGGCAGAGGGGCTATACTCCAAAACCTTGTTCATCCTGTTTAAGCTGATAACCACGCTGTGCCTGGCCGGTAAGGTCGCCCCGGCCACATTTGTCCCGGCACCCCGGGGAATAATCTCAATGCCACGGGAACAGCAGTATTTGACGACTGCACTCACTTCCTCCGTGGTTTCCGGTAATACTACTGCGACAGGCACCTGTTTCCTGGTTATGTCCGCCGCATCGTAGCAATAGGAATTTACCTGAAAAGGTTCCGCATACACCTTTCCCGGGCCCAACAGTTTTTCCAGACCGGTCCTTAACTCATTCATCTGCAATCAACCTTTCAAAACCAACATTACGCCCAGCAAGTGCTTGGGATAAGTGCTTTACCTCCCACAACAGGTTTTCTTTTCCCGCACCAAATTCCAGCTGCATCATGCAAGCGGGGCAGGAAGTCACTATCTGTTTAACACCCGTATTCTTTAAAACCCTTATTTTTCTACTGAGAATTTCATCAGAAAACTGCGGCTCTAAAAAAGTGTAACTGCCGGCACCACCGCAGCACTGGTTCATATCGTCTGTTTCTCTAACGGCAAAGCCTTTTTGTTTTAATACCCGTATTGCACCGGCAGTGTTTTGTCTATGCTGCAGGTGACAGGGGTGGTGATAAGCTATCTCTTTCCAGGCATCCGGTGTTTCGCAGGAATCACTTACTTGGTAAAGCCATGTTCCCAGGTCCGTTGCCTTGCTTCCTACCTCCGCCGCTTTATTATTTAACGTTCTATCTTTAACAAATGAGGCGTATTGCTGCAGCATCGATACACAGCTGGGGCAGTCGGATATTACCGCCTGGATTCCTTCAACGGGAATGGTTTTGACATTATTAACCGCCATCCTCTCAGCCGCACCATGCAAACCATAGACTGAAGCGGGAAGACCGCAACAGTTGACAGGGGGAACATGGACTGTATATCCTTCCATAAGAAGAACAGTTAACGTGGCCACCGCCAATTGCGGATACAAATGGTCCGCCATACAACCCAAAAAATAGACAACTGCGCCTTTGCTTTCCCCTCCGGGGCGGTAAACTAATTCCTTTAGCCGCTGTCTGGCGGATTTTCTGGAAACAGGCGGTATCACTGAAACTAGCCTGTTGTAAAGCTTTCCGCCAGCATGTATTAATAAGCCGTTGACATACTCGCCACCCTGTACAGTTGCCAGGATATTGCGGCAAAAATTCAACATAAGAGGATTAGGTAAAACCCTGGAGATAAAAAGTTTGGCAATCCCGGGCAAAACAGTTCTGCCGTCTAACGCGGAATAATGACGGTAAAGTTTGATTATTTTCTGGATTTCCACCCGGGAGGGACAAACCAGCTCGCATTTGCCGCATAAAAGGCAGGTTTTCATACTCCGTTCCATACCTGGAACCTTGAAATTGTCTACCTCACAATCAATTAAATCGATTCTTCCCCTGGTACAGTGCCACTCCTGGTAGCTAACAGGGTAAGTTGGACATCCTTCCAGACAAAAACCGCAGCGATTACAGCGTTTTAGTAGTTCTCTCAGGCTGTCCTTCAGTTCATCAAGCAACTCCTCCACTGTAACCTCTCCCTTTCAATCCCTTTCTTACGCATCTATCAAAAAGGCCGTTGATTACTTCAACGACCTTAAGGCAGCAATCATTGTACATCTTATGGCATTTCCCCCAGGTGCTTATAGGTATTTCTCAACTCAAACTTCTTTACTTTTCCTGACGGGGTCCTGGGCAATTCATCCACAAAAATTACATGCCTTGGTTTTTTATAACCGGCCATATGTTCCTGGCAGTAAGAAATAATTTCTTCTTCAGTGGTCTCAACCCCATCCTCGAGAACAATAACTGCCGCCACGGTTTCCAAAAACTTGGGATGTGGCAAACCTATTACAGCCACATTCTTTACCTTGGGATGGCGGTTAATCACATCTTCCAGCTCTGAAGGGTAGATGTTTTCACCACCGCTGCGAATCATATCTTTTTTACGACCGGCAATAGCCAGGTACCCGTCCTCATCAATTCGTCCCAAATCACCGGTACGACACCAGCCATCCACAAAAGTCTCAGCCGTGGCTTCCGGTTTATTCCAATACTCCCTTGCCACCGACGGACTTTTTATCCAAATTTCCGCAACTTCGTTAATGCCCACCGGGACACCATCTTCGCCGGCCACCTTCACCTCAGCAAAGGGAAGGGGTTTGCCTACGGTATGTCCTTTCTCCTTAGCATCCTCAGGGTCGAGGCAGGTGCCAATAGGGGTTCCCTCGGTGAGTCCGTAGATCTGAATCAGCCCTACATCAGGCAATACTTCATTTAACTTTTCTATTGCCCACGGCAACACCGGATCACCACCGGATATTATTGCTTGTAAGGAATTTAAATCAAACTGCGCCAGGTCCGGTTGGTTCAACATATCATAGAGCATGTACGGGAAAAGCAGCACATGCGTTACTTTTTCTTTCTCCATCACTTGCAGCACACGCCGGATATCAAAACCACCGCTTTTGGTAACTATGCACCTGCCTCCCACCAATAAAGTCGGTAACAATAAATCCTCCAAGGCACCCACATGATACAACGGCCCGGTAGTCATAGAAACACACTTGTCAGTCAGTTGCCACTTAATGGCCTGCATGGCAGCAAACCACAGGGTATTGTCATGGGTCCAAAGGGCCCCTTTGGGGCGTCCCGTTGTCCCGGAAGTGTACATGAGCATCATGGGGTCACTGCCACAAACTTTGGTTTCAGGAAAAAAAGACCGGGAACCTTCTTCCAGCAATGCCCAAGGCTCAATCCATGAAGGGAGGTCAGAATCATCATCCTGCAAACAAATCCAGCGAATAACGGGAACACTGTCACGGATTGATTCCAAACGCTCTAAAAATGAGGAATGAAAGCAAAGAATCCTGGAACCGGAATCGTTTAGAGCATATTCCAGCTCCTCCGAAACAAGACGGAAGTTAAGTCTTACGGCAATGGCTCCTACCTTGGCCGCAGCAAAATACACCGCCCAGTATTCCAGGCAGTTGTACATTAAAATCCCGATACGGTCCCCTTTCCTTACACCCAGAGTTGTAAAGGCATGGGCATAGCTATTGGAAACATTGTTAAACTCCTCATATGTCCATTGCTGGTCACTTTCCAACTGTAGGGCAACCTGTTTTGGGTCAACATTTTTCGTCAATGCCTTTGTGCGGCGCAGAAAATATGCAGCATCCATTGTTATTACTCCCCCCTTTAAACTAACAATTCAGGGCGAATTATCTCTTCATCAAGCTGGGCAGCCAAAGAATAATTTGCGGGAACATTGCCAGAAGGGCAACTCCCACTACCTGCAGGATAATGAAGGGCACAACTCCCCGGTAAATGTCGCCGGTAGTAACTTCCGGCGGCGCAATTCCTTTCAGGTAGAAAATTGCATAAGCGAAAGGCGGTGTTAAAAAAGAGGTCTGCATGACCACAATAAACATCATGGCAAACCAGATGGGATCATAGCCCATTTGTGCCGCAATTGGCGTAAACAGCGGCACAGCGATCATCAGCACGCCGATCCAGTCAATAAACGCCCCAAGGATAAACACTATCACAAACATTATTACCAAAATACCCCAGTTGGGCAGAGGCAGTCCCAGCACCAGTTCATTTACTACCTTGCCTCCACCAAGGTTCAGAAAGATAGCGGTGAAGAAGCCGGCTCCAATCAGCACCAGGTAGATCATGGAACTGACTGTCATACTGCTGTAAATAGCCTCCTTGAGGTTCTTCCAGGTAAGCTGCCGGTAAGCCGCGGCCAACAGCAAAGACGCAAAAGCACCCACGCCGGCCGCCTCGGTCGGTGCAGCTATACCAAAGAAAATAGACCCCAGGACAGCCAGGATCAATGCAGAAACCGGCAGGATGGATGTGGCAAAGAGGTATACCTTTCTGCGCAAAGGGACATTGAAATCCGGGTGGTCCGGGGGCATAGCCGGAGCAACCTCCTTGTTGACAAAGGACCTGATCAGCACATACCCGATGTACAGTGCCGACAGCAGCAGTCCCGGCATGAAAGCGGCCATAAACAACTTGCCAACGGATAATCCGGCTAACGGCCCGTAAATCAATATCAGTACACTGGGAGGAATGAGTATCCCCAGTGTCCCACCGGCACAGATAGAACCGGTAGCCAGCGGTTTATCATACTTGTACTTTATCATCGACGGCAGCGCCAGCAGACCCATTGTCACTACCGATGCACCAATTACGCCGGTAGCAGCGGCAAAAATGGTGCAGGTTATCAGCGTGGCGATTGCCAGGCCGCCGCGTAGCTTGCCTAAAATGACGTAAGCAGCATCATAAAGCCTTGAGGCTAAGCCAGACCTTTCTATGACCACGCCCATAAAAACAAATAACGGAATAGCAAGGAGAATATAATCGCCCATCACCCCGAACAACCGCAGCATAAACAGGTTGGCAACCTGGGGGCCGATAAAGATAAAGCCGAAAACAGCCGCCAGACCGCCCAGTACAAATGCAACAGGGTAACCAAGGATAATTATACTGATTAGTGAACCGAGCATTAAAAATGCAATTAAAGCCGGACTCATGGCCGCTCACCTCCGGTGATCAGTACCACTAAGTCTCGAATAAATTCGGCAGTGCCCTGGAGAAACAGCATCACCGTACCAACCGTAACCCAAGTTTTAAAGGGATAAACGATAGGCTGCCATGTTCCAACCCAGCTGCGTTCATGCCTGGCCCACGAAAATAGGGTATGGGGAATCATCACTTTGACCATCATTCCCCAAAGCGGGTAAAACAGGGTTAAAGCAAATATTACGTACAGCAATGCCTGTACCCTTGGGGAAAAACGGTTAAAGATAATGTCAATACTTACATGTCCCTTGATTTTCAGCGTATATGCCATGCCAAACATCAGCACCATGCTGCCTAACATGTAACTGACATCGTAGCTCCATATCGTAGGGCTGTCAAAACCATACCGCACGACCACCTCATAAGTCATAGTCAGGGTCAGGAGCAGCATGGCCCAGGCAAAGATTTTAGCCACTATTTCGTTAAACTTGTCAATAACATTCAAGACTGCCTTCAGTACATTCAAAAACTTCTACGCTCCTTTCAAAAACAGCCCGGCAGGGTATTTAGAGGGCACGGGTCGCTGCTGCGACCGGCCCCCTAACCCTGACAACAGTCGCTATTCCTTAACCCTAATCGGCATCATAAAGTCTTCGTAATCAATAAACTGTTTACGGTAGTTCCTCATGGAGTCCCAAATCTCAGCAAAGATACCACCTTCTTCTTGTGCCTTCTTGTCCAGGTATTTGACCGTAATGTCATATAGCTTTTTCTGTACCTCGGGGTCAACTTTAACTTCTTCCATGCCTTCAGCTTCCATGTCTTTCAGGGCCTTCATGCTTTCATTCAAGTCGTACAGCCAGCCCCACAGGGTCGCAGCGCGGGCTGACTCTTCTATCAGTACCTGCAGGTCTTCGGGCAGTTGGTTCCAGACATCCTTGTTGATACCCATGGACAGCATCGTTGCAGGCTGGTGCATACCGGGACCGGTGAGGTACTTGGTAATCTCGTCAAAACCCAGCACCTTGTTGTTGTACGGTGTACTGAATTCTGCCGCGTCAATAACGCCCCTCTCCAGGGCCGGGTAAACCTCGGCGCCCGGGAGACTGGTCACGGCAACGCCGAATTCGCGTAAGATGTCGCCCCACCAGCCGACAGTCCTGTACTTAAGTCCCTGCCAGTCGTCAAATGTCTTCATGGGCTTGTTTGCCTGGGCCAAAATCTCCGGGTGAGTGATGCCCAGCGGGAATACTTTGACGTTGTAGCCCGCCTGGTCATACATCTTCTGCCACAACTCCAGGCCGCCGCCTTCGTAAATCCATGACAGGTACAGGTCAGGCGAGTCCATTACCATCGGGACTGACGCAAAGAAAGGAGCGCCGGGCATCTTGCCAATCCAGTAACCGGCGTAATCATGATATCCGTCAATAGTACCGGAACTGGCAGCATCCAGTACTTCGGCAGCACCCATTAATGCCCCAGCGGGGTATACTTCCACTTTCAGCCTACCATTACTGGTTTTGTTAACGATTTCGGCAAATTTCTGGGGCATCTTATGCAAGGAAATGGACTCCGGCCAAGTAGTGGCAATCTTTAACGTATAGGTCTTCTCAGGCTTGGCCGCACTGCCTGTATCATTCTTTCCTTCAGTGGAAGTTTGCTTCGTCCCCCCACTGCCACAACCGGCAACAAGAACACCGACCATCACAACAATTAGAAAAAGCACAATTACCCGTAACTTCTTATTAACAAACAAAGCTTTTCTCCTCCTTTGGTTAAAATCTCAAAATATCCTTGAAAATTTTCAGCCTACCAAACTAATATGATGACCGTCCTCACCTCCTTGAGAAAATTTTTTCCTGGTCCACGGTCCAATGGCCCTGCCGGACATCCACCTTAAACAATTCGCACGCCTTAAAAATTTTTGTGTCAATTTTGTTTTTATTCTGAAACTTATGAATATCGTATAATTAATTGCTTTTACTTACTAGCCAACCAGTTTCATTCTCATCGCTAACCCGAGCGGCTCTTTCCGGAAGATCCTGTTGTCCATAACCCTGATCTCGTCGGAAATTAACGGCTTAAAATCCATTTGATCAAGAACCTGTCGTTTTATATCAATACCGGGTGCAACTTCTATCAGGGTCAACCCACCGGGTTTCAACTCAAACACCGCGCGTTCTGTGACATAAAGTACCTTCTGCCCCTTCTCCCTGGAATAATCTCCGCTGAATGTAACTTGGTCAACATTACAAACAAATTTCCTCTTTGTCCCTTCCTGATCAATGGCAAGTTTTCCACCTGATACCGACACTTGCAATCCGGAAGCAGTAAAGGTTCCACAATAAACCACCTTCTTGGCAGTCTGTGTAATATTGATAAAGCCACCGGCACCGGCAATCCGCGGCCCATAGCGACTTACGTTGACATTTCCAAAGGAGTCCACCTGGGCCATTCCCAAAAAGGCCACATCCAACCCGCCACCGTCATAAAAGTCAAACTGGTTTGGCTGGTCAATTATACAGTCGGGGTTGTATGCAGCGCCGAAATTTAATCCACCCGCCGGGATACCGCCAATAGGTCCCGCCTCAATCGTCAAAATCATATGGTCGGAAAAACCCTCTTCCGCCGCCACGGCGGCAATACCTTCCGGCATGCCAATACCCAGGTTCACCACTGCACCGGGAGTGAGTTCCATTGCAGCACGCCTGCTGATCACTTTACGCTCATTCAATGGTAACGGGGGAATAGACTCCAAAGGAACACGAATTTCCCCGCTAAAAGAAGGGTTATACTGTTCTCCAAATGACTGCATGTGATTTTCCGGTCTTGCTATCACGACCGCATTTACCAACATGCCCGGAATTTTGACTAATTTCGGATCTACGGTTCCATGCCTCCGCAAACGCTCAACCTGTACAATGACTATCCCCCCACAGTTTTTTACTGCTTGGGCGATGGAAAGGCCTTCCAGGGTGAGCGCTTCCTTTTCCATGGATATGTTCCCATGTTCATCGGCACTGGTACCCCTGATAAAAGCTACATCAATAGGGAAAGTCTTATAAAGCAAGTATTCTCTGCCGTGGATATTAATCAGCTCAACTAAATCCTCATTGGTAACAGTGTTCAATTTTCCCCCTTCCAGGCGGGGGTCAACAAAGGTTTTCAACCCAATATGAGTAATGGTACCGGGCTTACCGGCAGCAATATCCCGGAACAAATGGGCCACTACACCTTGTGGAAAATTGTATGCCTCAATCTTGTTGGCTATGGCCAAAGCACCTAATTTTGGAGCTAAGTTCCAGTGCCCACCTATGACCCGTTTAACCAACTCCTCATGAGCAAGGTGATTCATTCCTTTGGTCTGCCCGTCACCCTGGCCGGCAGCGTAAACCAGAGTGAGGTCCCTTGGGTGGCCGGTCTCAATAAACCTTTCTTCCAGTGCAATAGTAAGCTCTTCCGGATGCCCGTGACCTACAAACCCGTCAATGGCAACTGTACTTCCATCCTTAATCAATTCCACCGCCTGGGCGGGGCTGAGAATTTTCGGCTTCAACGTTACCCTCCTTTTAAATGTTATTGGCTTTTTACTGAACTTTCTGTCGAACTTTTAAATAAAGCAAAATTTATGCCACTTTTTCAAAAAGTAAAGTTCCTTCTAAAAACAAATGACGCCATCGCTTGCTCTGCATCATTTAAATTAATTTAAATTAATAGTTGTCATTTAAATTTCATATAAATTAGCCTGGCCTTATTGTTGCAATCGCGCGACAGCGTTAGTGTTATTATGAAAAACAACACCTGGTATACCAACCCAGTCACCAATCTTCGCACCAAGGCGACATGTCGCGGCTAAGCTACACATCCAGCTGGTACTTTTCTATTTTCCGGTAAAGGGTGGCCCGGTGAATGTTAAGTAATTTGGCAGCCTTGTTTTTATTTCCCTTGGCATATTTTAGTGCACGTTTGATAGCACGTTTCTCGGCTAACTCCAACTCCTGTTCTAGAGTTTCGCCCACAATTTGTGAGCTACCGGTAAGTTCATAATCCTGCAGGTAGATAGGCAGGTCCTTGAGCTTAATCACCGACCCCTCCATAACGTTCATTGCCCTCTCCAAAATGTTCTCCAGCTCTCTTACATTACCCGGCCAGTTGTACTTGAGGAACAATTCCTCCACCTCAGCGCTCACACCACTTACCGCCGTACCCAAGTCACGGTTAAGCTTTTCTATCAAGCGCCGCATTAAAAGAGGAATATCCTCAGGATGTTCTCTTAACGGGGGCAGATAAATATTAACTACATTCAAACGGTAATAAAGGTCTTTGCGAAACGTACCTTCAGCTACCATTCGCTGAAGATCCCTGTTTGTAGCAGCGATTACACGGATATCAACTTTTTCCACTGCCGTTGAACCTATCTTTTCCACTTCCCTTTCCTGCAACACCCGGAGCAGTTTCATCTGCATCTCCATTGGCATATCACCAATTTCATCGAGAAAGATAGTACCTTTATCTGCCAGCTTGATTTTACCCGGCTTCCCGCCCTTTTTGGCCCCGGTAAACGCCCCCTCTTCATAACCAAACAGCTCGGCTTCCAGTAAGTCTTTAGGGATTGCGGCGCAGTTTACCCTGATGAAGGCCTGCTCCTGCCGCGGGCTGGCCCCGTGAATTGCATGGGCAAGCAGTTCCTTACCCGTACCGCTTTCCCCTTGAATAAGAACAGTGGAACGACTTTTTGCCACGCGCTGAGCAAGCTCTTTTGCCAAGGTGATCTGGGAACTCTCGCCAACAATGCTGGAAAAGTTATAACGAGACCGCTGCCACCGCTTGTATTCCTGTTTATAATATTCTAATTTGCTTTCGGCAAGATGCAGCCGTTCAGCCAATTTTTTCAGATCAGAAACATCCTGGAACATTACCTGTCCGATACCGCCAATGACTTCACCGCTGCTTTTAATTGGAATACGCATCACCACCGTATCCCTGCCTTTAATGCGTTGTATTTCACCTATTTCCGCCTTTCCAGTCTTAAGTACAATATGCATCCGGGTGTTCTCAATAACTTCCGTCACATGTTTGCCAACAACTTCGTCAAGATCCACACCGAGAAACCGGGCATAAGCGTCAGTCATCATCGTAATATGACCTTCTTTATCCACCATCACTATCCCATCAGAAACATGTTCCAAACCAGTTTCCAGCATAGCCAACATATCACGAGCACTATCCAACTCTTTGAGTGCCTTCTGCAGCTTGGTGATATCCTGAAATACCGCTACTGCACCAACAACCTCCCCATCCCGTAAAATAGGTGTGCGGTTGGTAATGATAACATGCTCATTAATAGTTACCCTGTTATGCAGGCTAGGTTTGCCGTCAACAAGAACTTTATCTAACTGGGTATTGGGCACTACGTCCTTTATATGCTTCCACAGTATTTTTATAACAGGAATCCCGATGATTTCCTCTGCAGCACGGTTAGCAAAAATAACTTTGGCATCTCTATCAATGATAATAATAGCATTATAAGCAGCATTAAGAGCTGCCTCTAATTGAAAGGACCGTTGGGTTGCAAGCATGAGACACCTCCAAAAAGGAATACTTTTAAAACTTGACGTAATTTTTTTCACTCTTTATTGGAATCATAGGATAAATCAAGCCCAACGTCAACATCAACGAGAAAGGATCGCTTTTTTCAGTCTTTGACAAAGAAATACAGGAATATATCCTCGAAATGTTGAACTTGAATAAAACATACTATGCGAAAGCTTAACAAGTTTGGGGGGATAACAGTTGGAAACAAATAACTTTAATGCAGAGCCTATATTCTCCGGTGAAAATACCTCCTGGCGCATCCTTTGGGAAAATAGTTTTGATTGCAAATTGCTCGTGGATGCTTCTTTAAAAATTATTGATGCCAACCCTCAAGCAAATAAATTAAGAAAAAGATTGTCCAAAGAAGGCATTGCTGCAAATCACTTGTACCGGTTACTGGAGCAACTGGATATAAAAGGAGCGTTAATGCAGCAATATCCCAGATTAAACGTTGAAATTTCATTGTCAAAACAGTATTTTACAGCAAATATAATACCTCTTGACACAGGTACCTGTTTAGTGATACTAAAAGACCTGACAAAGACAAAAGCGGCTGAAGAAAAAATTGATGCTATTGAAGAAACAAATAAAGAATTAAATGACATTATCAACCTCAGCGCCGATGGTTTGGTCAGCCTAGACGGGAACGGCATACTGCTGCGCATGAATGAAGCCTACGAAAAAATTGTCGGGATAAAAGCTCAGGAATTTGTCGGCAAACCGGCAATGCAGTTGAAGAAACAGGGCTACCTGCCGGATTTAGTGAGCAAGCATGTCATGAAAGACTTAAAACCGAAAAACCTGTGCCTGAACATCAGGGGAAAAGAAGTACTGCTTACAGGCCGTCCGGTTTTTAACAGTAATGGAAAACTTATACGTATTGTTGCCAATATAAGAGATATGACGGAGTTGAATAACCTTAAGGAAGAAATTAAAAAGTTTCAGGAATTAACAACGCGTTACGAGACAGAGTTGCAAAGATTAAGAGCTAAAGAGTTTCAAGGAGATTTAATTGGTGAAAGCGCCAAGATGAAAAAAGTAGTTGAGCTTGTAATTCAGGCAGCCCAGGTGGAATCAAACATCCTAATCTGCGGTGAAACCGGCACCGGTAAGGAAATGGTCGCAAAAATGGTGCACCGGAACAGCCAGAGAAAAGACGGCCCTTTCATTGCAGTAAACTGCGGCGCGTTACCGGCGGCATTATTGGAGTCTGAGTTATTCGGGTACGTACCAGGGGCTTTTACCGGGGCGGATAAAAAAGGAAAAATCGGTTTGTTTGATGCCGCCAAGGGTGGGACGCTGTTTTTGGACGAAATCGGGGAAATGCCCCTGGAAATGCAGGTAAAACTGCTTAGAGCGATACAGGAAAAAAAGATTCGGCGTGTTGGCGGCAACCAGGAAATAGCGGTTGACGTGCGGGTGGTTTCTGCAACAAACAAAGACCTGAAGAGTATGGTTGACGAAGGTCGGTTCCGCGAAGACCTTTTCTACAGGTTAAATGTTATCAAAATAAGCCTGCCCCCTTTAAGGGCCAGAAAAGAAGACATCCCCAGCCTCGTCGGCCACTTTTTACAAAGGTTCAATCAAAAGTATGGTTTTAGGAAAAGGCTTCCTGAAGGTATGGTTGCCAAGCTAATGACCTACGATTGGCCGGGAAATGTCAGAGAACTTGAGAATACAATTGAACGCCTGGTAGTGCTGAGCCAAGGTCTCAATTTAGATATTGAGCTTATCAGCGATGAAATTATTAACAGTATAAATCCGGTAATTGCCTCCACCAAGTCTCTTAAAGAAATCCTGATGGAAAAGGAAAAAGAAATTATTCTCAAAACTTACCAGGAATGCGGCAGCACCAGGGCAGCAGCACGAAAACTGGGAGTAAGCCAGGCAACTGTTTCTCGCAAACTACAAAAGTATGCCGAAAAAGACTTCATATGATACGGGACTGCATCATGGTGTTACGGTTTTGTATCAGCGTTGAAATAAGCATAATCAAAAAGAATATAGCCTCTTTGCATTAGCCGCAGGTGATGCATTTTTGTAACACCAGCGGTTTTTTATGGCTTGAATTCAGACAATTCTGATATGGCGCGTTATTTGCACTATTTTATATCAAAAGCAATAATTGGTCATAAAGTGCTTTGGCAACCTTATTGAGTTAAATTTATTGCCTAGTCGAAATGCCAAGGTTTGCCCGGGAGGGGTTGAGATGACGGAAAAAAACAAAAGGATATCCTTGCAAGATGTCCCCGAATTTTTAAAAGACGGTGACAGGTTATGGACTGGCGGATGGACCGTGGTACGCAAACCCATGGCCATGGTTTATGAGATTATCAAAAGCAGAAAGAAAGAACTACACCTGGTAGCAAACCCCGGGGGGCCAGAGATCGACTTGTTGATTGGTTGCGGTTGTATTTCCAAAACAGAAAGCAATTATATCGGCCACGAAGTCTTTGGTCACCCTTACAATTTCAGGCGCAGGATGGAAGAGCAACGGTACAAAGGGACATTTTTTCATGATGACTGGACCGTAGCCACAGGCGCATTAAGGATTATTGCCGGGGCAATGGGTATCCCGTTTATTCCCACCAAGTCCTTAAAGGGGTCAGATATTATCAATCCTGAATTAGACGGGTTTAAAACCCTGAGAGGTAAGGACGAGAAAGTGCCTAAAAAGAAAGTGGTGCTGATGGAAGACCCCTTTTGGGAAGGAGAAACAGTAGCTTTGATTCCGGCGCTGAGACCGGATGTTTGTCTTATTCACGCCCAAGAGGTTGGCGAAGACGGAACTGTTCGCATCAGCGGCGGTGCATTTTTGGACTACTACGCCGCAGTTGCTTCAAAAGTAACCATTGTGTCCGCAGAAAGAATAGTCCCTACTGAAGCAATGGCGCACAATCCTGAATTGAATACCATTCCCGGGGAAGTGGTTGATGCAATTGTAGAAGTTCCTTACGGAGCCCACCCCACCGCTTTACAAGGGTTTTATGACAATGACCCCTGGTGGTTTAGGGATTACCTGGAAGCCTCCAAGGAACAGGAAAAAATGGATGCCTGGAGTAAAAAGTGGATTTACGGTATGAAAAGCTTCGACGATTACCTGCAGCTTGTAGGCTTGAAAAAGCTGCTTCAACTTAGAGCTAACACCGTACTAGGGTATAACCCCCATATCAGGAGACGGCTTGATAAGCTCGAGGAGGTGACGTAAGTGCCTGAAGAAAGCAGAAGTTATCAATACAGTCAACTGGAAATGATGGTAATTGCCTCAAGCAGGCTGCTGCATGACGGGGAAAAGGTCCTGGTTGGAACGGGGCTTCCCCTGGTAGGTGCAAGTCTTGCCAAATATACTCACGCCAAGAATATGGTAATTATTATGGAAGCGGTGGCCTTTGACAGCCAGCCTCAATCCCTGCCTTTTTGCGTAGCAGACCCGAGAGCGGTATATAAAACCCGTTGGCTACCCACGGCGGCAGAGGTAATGGGCCAATTCCTGCAGAGCGGGAAAATTGATGTTGGTTTCCTCGGGGGAGCTCAGGTGGACAAATACGGGAACCTGAATTCCACGGTGATAGGCAACTACCATCACCCGCGCACTCGCCTGGAAGGGTCCGGTGGCGCCAGTGACATTGCCGCGCTGGCCGGAAAGACCATAATAATTATCAGCCATGAAAAAAGACGGTTTGTGGAACAGGTTGACTACATTACCAGCACCGGATGGAAATGCCGTTCTTTTGACGGCAAGTCACTGGTGGATAGAAGCGAGCTTGGCCTTGGCGGAGGCCCCTATGCAGTAGTGTCCACCATGGGTGTGATGAAATTTCACCCTCAGACACGGGAAATGTACGTTGATCACTACTATACTGATTTAGGTATCCAGCTTGAAGATATTATCAAAGCAACAGGTTTTGATATTGACGTTTCTCAAGCAAAGCCCATGGAACCGCCTACAGAGCTGGAGCTTGCCATACTGCGGCAGCAGGTCGACCCTGAAGGAATTTACATGAAATACTGACCTGCAAAAAACGTCAAAGCCGGCAGTTAAAATGACTACTGTCAATGGCAAATCAGAATAACTTTTGGGAGGGTAAAGAATGTCAATCAATGAGAAGTTGTTTAACGATGGGACCATCCAACAAATTGAAGCAGAAAAAGAACGTTGGGTTAAGAAAACATTAAAAGGGAATGTGGGAGACAAGGAATATTTTACGGAATCCGGTATCCCCATTGATATTTTATATACACCGGCAGACTTGAAAGATATGAATTACCAGCGGGACGTGGGCTTTCCCGGTGAAAATCCCTTTCTCCGCGGGGTTTATCCCAATATGTACAGGGGCAGGTTGTTTACTGTCCGCCAACTGGCAGGATTTGGCGCTCCGGAAGACTGTAACAAAAGGATAAAGTTTCTGCTCGATAACGGGGCAACAGGTGTAAATATAGTTTTTGACCTGCCAACCATTAGAGGGTATAACTCTGATGACCCGGCAGCAGAAGGCAATGTGGGAGTTTGCGGGGTGGCAATCGATTCCCTGGAGGATATGGAAGCACTGTTTGACGAGGTACCGATAGATAAAATCAGTTCCTCCGTGGTAACTCACATGCCCAGCACCACAGTTGTGTTAATGGCAATGTATATTGTTATGGCTGAGCAGCGGGGAATACCTTTGGAAAAGCTTTCCGGTACCAACCAGAATGACTTCCTGATGGAGACCACTATTGGCAGTGCACCGGAAATAATCCCTCCAAAGGCTTCATTCAGATTACAGTGTGATGCAATTGAATACGCCACCAAGCACCTCCCCCGCTGGAATCCTGTCAGTTATAACGGCTACAACCTTCGGGAAGCAGGAACCAGCGCTGTACAGGAAGTAGCCATTGCTCTAGCTAACGCTATTGCAACAGCGGAAGAGCTTATCAGAAGAGGAAATGATATCGATGCCTTTGCCAAAAGGATGTCCTTCTTTTGGGATTTGTGCAATGACTTCTTTGAAGAGATTGCCAAGTGCAGAGCATCAAGAATAGTTTTTCAGGAAGTAATGCGCCACCGTTTCAAGGCAAAGAATCCCAAGTCACAGTTAATGCGCTTTCATGTTCAGACCGCAGGCATTACACTTACGGCAGTTGAGCCGCTTAACAATATCGCCCGTTCCGCCATCCAGGGTTTGGCGGCAATACTGGGAGGTGCCCAGTCCCTGCACATCGATTCCTATGATGAGGCATACTCAGCACCTACTGAGGAAGCTGCCCTGGTATCATTGAGGACCCAACAGATCCTGCAGGTGGAAACCAACGTGACCAGCACCGTTGACCCTCTGGCCGGCTCCTACTATGTGGAAAAGCTTACCCGGGAAATGGCCCAACGAATTCGTGACTACATTGCGGAAATTGAAGCAAAAGGCGGCCTTGTAGCCGTTACTGAAAGCGGTTGGCTGCATAAGGAAATTTCCGACTTCGCCTATAAGCAGCAAAAGGCAATCGAGAACGGCGAGAGAAAAATCGTTGGTGTCAACTATTTTCCGGCAACAGAGAAAAAGGTCCCTGATATCGAAGTATTCAGGTATCCCGAGACCGAGAGCAGACAGAAAGCAAAACTGGCTGAGCTCCGGGCCAAAAGAGATCAGGAAAAACTGGACCATGCGTTGGCAGTACTGCGAGCAAAATGCCACTCTGATGAAAATATCATGCCGTATGTCAAAGAGGCAGTAAAATTATATGCTACATTAGGTGAAATTGAAGAAATTTTTCGTCAAGAATTTGGCCTGTGGCAATTCCCGTTAATTTAGCCAAAAAGGTAAATTGGAGGTAATAACATGGATAAAAGAATAAAAGTTGTCATGGCAAAATTGGGACTGGACATCCACTGGCGCGGGGCTGTTGCTGTCTCCAGGATGTTGAGAGACTACGGCATGGAGGTTGTTTACCTTGGCAACCAGTTTCCCGAGCAGATTGTGGAGGCAGCGATACAGGAGGATGCGGACGTTGTCGGGTTGAGCACTTTGGGCGGAAATCACAACACACTAGGTCCAAAAGTCGTAAGATTGTTAAAGGAAAAAGGGTTAGATGATGTCCTGGTGCTCTTGGGAGGAGTTATTCCACCTCAGGATATTCCCGCCTTGAAAAAAGCGGGAATTGCAGAGGTCTTCGGCCCGGAAAGCAGGATTGAGGAAATTGTTTCTTTTATAAGAAGCAATTTAATTGGAAAGTGAATGCTGGGATTTTGTGATAGACCGTGATGCAACCTTCCCCTAAAGGTAACGTTATTTTAATCCCTTGCTACAAATTAATTGTTTCTGCAGCGATTATTCAAATTATAGTTGCATTAAGCTCGACATAGTATTATCATAACAATGTCTAGAAACAAACTTACATTATGCTCGCTAGGGGAGCCGTACGGGCTGAGAGTGTGGCCGGCGCCACCGACCCTTGGTACCTGATCTGGGTAATACCAGCGGAGGAAAGCGGAACAATGCCAATTATACCGCAAACCTTGAGGTGGTTTGCGGTATTTTGCTTTAGCGAGCAGAAAGGAGGAATTGCTTTGAAAAACGTGAGAATGCTGGTGGAAACGGGAATGCTGGTTGGTTTGGCTTTGGCGCTGAATATGATAAAAATTTTTGAAATGCCCCAGGGAGGGTCAGTATCTTTGGAGATGATCCCCATATTTATTTTAGCCATTCGCTGGGGAACTGGAACCGGACTGGTGGGCGGGCTATTGTTTGGTCTTGGCCAGCTGCTGCTGGGTGCGAAAATATATTACCCAATGCAGGCGGTATTGGATTATCCTGTTGCCTTTACGCTGTTGGGACTTGCCGGACTGTGGCGCAGGAATTTCTATTTAGGAATTACCGTGGCCACACTGGCCCGGGGTCTGGCCCACGTTTTATCCGGCGTGATCTTTTTTGCCGAGTACACCCCGGCAGGGCAGAACGTGTGGGTATATTCACTGGTTTATAACGGCTCGTACCTGATACCGGAACTGCTGCTTTCCCTGGCAGTAATGGTGTTTTTAACCAGACAGAAAGGTTTTATGCAGGAAATTCACCGCGTCTCCCGGTAAGCAAATTGAAAAAATATCAACAGTTAGATTATACTGAGTTCGAGGGGATTAGATGAGTAAAACTGCAGCGGTAATTACCAACGGCAATTTAACAGCGTTGGCACAAGTGCGGGAGATTATCACCGGCACAGAGCTCATTATTTGTGTAGATGGTGCGGCGGAACATTTGAAATTACACGGTATCGTACCCCATGTCCTGCTGGGTGACCTGGATTCCGTCAGTGAGGAAACGAGAGCAGCGTTGGCAAAAATGGATGTTGCTATTGAAAAATACCCGGCGGAAAAAGACCAAACGGACACGGAACTGGCAATGGAGTACTGTGCCCGGAATGGCGTGCGCAAGGTTTTTCTTTTTGGCGCCACGGGCAGCCGTCTGGACCATTCCCTGGCAAATGTTTTTCTCTTTGTCAAGGCAAAAAATCTCGGTTTGGATGTTACTCTCTTTACAAATACGAGCCGGGTACAGTTGGTAAACCAAAAACTTACTATCCGGGGTAAACCGGGGGACCTGTTCTCCTTGCTGCCCCTATCGGAAAATGTAACCGGCATTACCCTGGAGGGATTAAAATATCCTCTACAAGATGCCACCATAGAACTGGGTTCTTCCCTGGGGATCAGCAACGAGTTAACCGGTGACACCGCCACCGTTACCGTTAAATCCGGAAATTTACTGGCGGTGTTCACTCCCTCCATTCATGCTTAAAGTTTTAAATGACCGGACTTAACCCCGCCACATTTTGATAGCCACCAGGGTGATAAACAGGGCAAAAATCTTTTTTAAAATATCCGCTGGCACAAACCGGCTCAACCACGCACCCAGATAAGCTCCGGTCACCGAGCCTGTAATGATCAGTAAAGCTACTTTCCAGTTGACATTCCCGTAAACGCTGTGGCGGTAAACGCCCATTAGTGCCGTGGGTAGAATAATCGCCAGTGAGGTACCCACCGCCTTGTCCACGGGAAGGTTTAGTAGGTATATCATTCCCGGTACCAGCACTATACCGCCGCCGATGCCCAGCAGCGAACTGAGTACTCCTGCTATCAATCCCAATAATACTACCGCTACAAACTGCATTTTGTCACCTCATACCAGTTTAATATCAAACCTGTTAACTATTATCAGAACAACTAAACCCCGCTAATAAACCATCTCCCCACTGATAAATGCCCTGGTACGTTCGTCCTTGGGATCATTGAAGACACTTTCAGTGGGCCCCTTTTCCAGCAGTTCACCCTTGTACAGGAACAAAACTTCCCGCGCCAAGCGCCGGGCTTGAAAGATGTTATGGGTAACCATAATCACTGTGGTGCCGTATTCCCGGTTTAGCTCCCCGGTGATTTTTTCTATCAGCGCCACGTTTGCCGGGTCTAAATTGGAAGTGGGTTCATCCAACAACAGTACTTCCGGTTTAAGCACCGTCGCCCGGGCCAGGGCAACCCGCTGGGCCTCACCCCCGGAAAGGGAACGGGCATTGCGCCAGGCAAACTCTTCCAGGCCCACTTCAGCCAGTGCCCGGGCCGCCTCCTGCCGTGCCGCCTTTTTACCGACACCCCTGGCAGTCAAACCGTAGGCCACATTGTCCAGCACCGGCATTGAGAAAAGCATGGGTCGCTGAAACACCATGGTCATTTTCCGCCTCAGATCCAAGAGGAATTTGCCGTTGTTTTTCACCTGTGAACCGTAGAAATAAATAATGCCGTCGCTGGGCCGCTCCAGTAAATTCAGTATCCTCAGCAAGGTGCTCTTTCCTGCGCCGCTGGGGCCGACCACCCCGTAAAAGGTGCCCTGTTCAATTTCCAACCAGGGAAGCTGTAAAACATTTTTTCCGTTAAATTTCTTGGTTATGCCTTCAAGACGAAATACCGGAGAGCTAATTTCCCCCCACCTCCCGCTGTACCGTATACAAAAGAGAGTTGATCATAAAGGCTATCAGCAGCAGTACGATACCCAATCCTATGGCCAGTTCAAAATTACCCTTGCGGGTTTCCAGCACAATGGCAGTGGTCATTACCCGGGTGTGCCCCTGAATATTGCCGCCTACCATCATCACCGCACCCACTTCCGCAATTACCCGGCCAAAACCTGCCACCACCGCGCCTATAATGGCACGCTTTGCCTCCCTGATGACAGTAAAGATAACCCTGCGGGGATGAGCACCCAGCGTAACGGCAGTCTCCCGGATTTCTTTGTTTTTCTCCCTCACCGCCACCATGGTCAACCCCATGATTATGGGCAGAGCCAGCACTGTCTGGGCAATAATCATGGCTGTAGGCGAAAAAAGCAGGTCCAGCGGGCCCAGGGGGCCCCGGTTGGACAGCAGCAGGTAGATCAGTAAACCCGCCACCACCGGCGGCAGTCCCATCAGGGTATAAATTACTTTCTCCAGCCAGCGCAAGTTTCCGGAGTTCCGCATGCCCAGCCACGCGCCGCCGGAAATGCCCAGCAGCGCCGCAATAAGTACCGCCAGCCCCGAAACTTGTATTGACAGGAAAATTATCGCCAGCAGTTCCTTATCCAAAGTAAATATTAATACCAACGCCTGCCGCAGGCCGGACCAAATTTCTTCCACAGCTTTACAACTCCCCTGGTACTAATATACAATGGCCCACCGGACTCAAGGAAATAACAGATTAACATAAAGAACCGAGTACCAGCGGGCCGGTCAAGTTTCACCTACTGGGCGTTGGGTGTAAATAACTGCTCACCGTATTTTTTGTACGCCCCTATTTTTTCCTGGGTTTCCGGTGAGGTCATATACTCAATAAAGGCCATTGCCCCGTCAAAGTTCACACCCTTATGTTTTTCCGGGTTGACAGCCATTACCCCGTACTGGTTAAACAGCGCCGGGTCCCCTTCCACAAGCACTTCCAAAGCCAATTTTTGCTTCATGGAAAGGTATGTCCCCCGGTCAGACAACGTATAGGCCTGTTTTTCACTGGCCACCCGCAGTGTATCTCCCATGCCTTGCCCAACAGCCAGATACCACTCATCGGCAGGTTTAACAGCTGCCTTTTTCCAGATGGACAGTTCCTTCATGTTGGTTCCAGAGTTGTCTCCCCGGGAAACAAAGCTCACCTTGACCCCAGCAATTTTTTGGAAAGCCGCAGCGGCATCGGTCATTCCCTTGACCCCCGCCGGATCGTCTTTCGGCCCAAGAATTACAAAATCATTATACATCACATCATGCCGGTTGACAAAATAACCTGCTTCAACAAGTTTCAACTCCCGGTCTTTAGCATGAACCAGCAGGACATCTACATCACCGTTTTGGCCCAGCTTCAATGAAGCACCGGTACCTTTGGATAAAATTTGCAGGTCATAGCCAGTTTTTTTCTCGAAATCCGGTTCCAGGACATCAAGTAACCCGGAATCATAAGTACTGGTGGTAGTCGCCAAAATCACATCCCTGTCCTCTACAGTCTTCCCACTGGTACTTGGTGTGCCAGCATTGGTTGCTTTTTCCTGCCCGGTATCCCCTTGAGGGGTGGACTGCTGTGCACATCCCGCGGCAAACAAGACCATAAAAACTATCAGCAAAATCAGAGATGATTTGAAACCAAATCTTTTTAACAACATGAACCTCTCCCTTCACAATGTCCCTTGCGTTCAGTTCCCTAAAATGTATTTACTTTAAGCTGCAAATAAAAAACGGGCCCAAGGAAAAACTGAACCCAAAATACCCCATCTATCAGTCCTCCTTTCCAAAATACGGGTGGCAGAACCGTTTCCCGTTCTACCAGTAGGCTTAGTGCCAGCGGCTCCTGTTCCATAGCCTGTACCTTAGGTACAGAAGCTCGGAGAAACAATCTATTATGTTGTGAAACAAGAAAAAATCAGAACACCTTACAAACAGTATACCCCAAGTGCGGTAAATTTTCAACAGCTTCTGCCAGTGTAATAATTACCCGGGTACCTTCCAAACAGGTTCAACTAAACTACTAAACCGCAGCCAATGACAGTCGCAAAACTGAGTTCAGTTAAACACCCCCAACAGTCCCAGCACCAGCACGGCCAAAACAGTTAACCCGGCCAAAGTTTGCAGGGCCAGCGAAGTAACAAACAACCCGGCATGCACATAAACGTAAACATCGGCAACCCTTCTTAAAATGGCAGTCATGGCTAAAACCTCCCTATGAAAAATATGGCAGTGGCCGGCAACGGCCTTAAGGGCTCTTAAATTTGCTCCACTGCTTATTATATGTACCCAAAATTAAATCTGCATGAATATGTACGGGGAAAAACAAATAGTAGTGGCCTGTAATACAGGCCTCTGGGGCTCTACTCCCTAAGTGGGGTGTATTCTACCACTACTCTAAACTAAAACTTTATACGCAAAAGGCTATCGGCCTCCGGACTCTGGCCTTTGGGCTCCAGCCTCCGGGCTAAACGGGCGCCTCCGGGCTCCGGCCTCTTGGCTCCGGCCTCCGAGCTCTCATCCTTGCGGATGGAAGCCTCCTGCAAGCTTTATAATTGTAATATTGTCATAGTTTATTGTTACAATTATTGTAGCATTAATCCTGACAGATGTCAATAAATTTTCTAGATTTTTTCTGAATTTTAAGATAATTATTTTAACTTTTTGCCTGGATATTTCTTCTAAAATTATGGCATTGCCAGCAATTTTTCTGCTCACCGTGTTCGGAAATCCTATGACAGCGGTTACACGGCTCTGAGGTTACCTGCCAGCTTACCTGATCGTGGCAGCTGATGCACTCAATTTGATGTCCCTGTAATGCATGAGCACCGGTCTCCGCGATCTGGTGACATTGAATGCAGTAAATCTCATTTCCCGCATAGAACCGCGTCACTTTAGGCAAATCCCACCGGTAGCCGTGGCAGTTGATATTCTGGCAGAATTCTTCACTGCTGATTTCTTTCCCCGCGTGACAGTTAAAGCAACTAGCATCTTTATACTTGCCGTGTTTATCTGCCCAACTGGCGGAAAAATGGTTCTCCGGCTCCCGGGGCGAGTCAAGCATCTTGGTCAAAACCCGCTGAGCATCCATTTCACCTGGTTCCAGTCTCAATGGCACCGAGTGGCAGAGATTGCATTCCTTGCGTATCATCTTTCTCGCCGGGTTTACATCAGGATTATCAGTCACATGTTTGCCGTCATGGCAGCGGAAACACCCGGGGAAATCTTTGTGCCCCAAACCGCTGGGATAAGTAAGCCAGTTTACTTCTAAATCCGGGTATGCCGTTTCCCGGTAAATGCGCCGTAGCTCCTTGAATGCTCTGTCTAAAACCTCCTCACCGATAACAGGGTATTGCTCACGGTAAATGTTCAACAGCCGTTTCGCTTGAACATTAAACTCCCGGTCATCCAACTCCCTTTTCTGCAGCAAAGCCAGGAAATTCTTCTTTACCCAGGGAATATCCTGGCTAACCCTTCCGACAGCAATGGCTTCATCCAATGCCCGGTCTGGATTGGGAAAAAAGTGGGAAGTACGGTTATGACAGTCAATGCAATCCATTACCCGCTTTTCCGCCTGCTCAATTTCTTCCCGGGTTAAATTTGCACCTTTTTCAACATAAGTCACCGTGTTTCCTGCCAGGTCCGTCACTCTCACCCAGGGGATGTTCTGCTTTAACGGGTCAGTGGCAATGTACTCCACCTTGTTTTCCACGTGCCAGTGAATGCCATATCCCTTTCCTTTCCTGGAAGTACCGCCACCGGTTTTAATGAGTAGCGCCGTCTTGACCAGCGAGTTTTCCTTGTCCTCATTGTAATGTTTGATAACCTTTACCTTATCGTCGTAAAAGGCTTTTGTCCAGTGGCATTTCTCGCAGGTCTCTCGGGCGGGTCGCAGGCGCTTGATCCTTAACGGCGTCTCATACGCACCGGCAACATTCTTGTATACCTGGGTCAATTCTGTGGCCTTTCGCGCTACCAGTTCCGGGGACACCCCAATGCCCAGGTGGCAGTTGGTACAGTCCACCTCCGCATGGGCAGACTGGCGAAAAGTAACCGTCTGCGCTTTCATCAAGTGACAGACACTGCCGCAAAAGTTAGAACTGTTGGTGACCTCCCAGGTCAATGCTGCCACTGCGGAAAAACCAAAGCCAGCAATCAACATGACCAACAACAACGTCCTTTTGGATAACCTGATATAATCCTGTTCCCTGATAAATTTCTTTACTCTGGTCACTAGGGTTGGCACATTACATTACCCTCCTTTCTCATTTTGTTCATCTCTCTTGGGCGTCTGGGTCAAATGCTCCCTGACCAGAGAAGTCAGACCGGCAACCGCCCCCAGCCCCATGGTTTCCACCGCACTGCTGGGCACCACCACCAGGGCACCTTTTTCCTTGAGCCCTTCATATAAAATATTCATGGCCCGCAGCTGAAGAGCAGTGCTATTTCCCGTATAAACCTTGGCAGCCTCGGCAAAATTAGCTGCTATTTCCTTTTCCGCATCTCCGAGAATGATCCTGGCCTTACGTTCTCGTTCTGCCTGGGCCTCCCGGGACATGGCCTCCTGCAGATTGACAGGAATAACCACATCACGGATTTCCACCGCCTGCACCGAAATGCCCCAAGGCTCGGTACGCTTATCAATTATTTCCACCAATTCTTCGTCCAGGTGCTCCCTGGCGGCAAGCATTTCCGCCAGGGGAGTACGACCGATAACCTCCCTGAGAGCGGTCTGTGATGCCCATGATACGGCTGATTTGTAGTCTGCCACCTCCAATACCGCCTTTTCCGGGTCCCATACCACCCAGAACATTACCGCGTCCACATCCACCGGTACCGTATCCTTAGTAAGGGTTTGTTCCGCATTAAAGCAAGTAATCATCACCCGCTGGTCAATCCAGGTAGCAACGGAATCCACAAAAGGCACGAGGAAAAACAGCCCCGGCCCGGCGGTATGGTGGTATTTACCAAGCCGCAGCACAATAGCTTTCTGCCATTGGGCCGCAACCCTTACTGAAGACAGGCCTAAAATTACCAGAGTAACTGTGGCTGTAATTAAAGCAACATTGGTGGTATATATTCCGGCGATAAACCCTATACCGCCGATGAGAAATAAGGCTAACATTGCCGCTCCTTTAAGATTACTGTCAGGTCGCTCTCCCGGAATTTCCGGGAGTTCCGGCGTGGGTGTAGTTGGACTCAAAGCTCTCCCCTCCCATCAAAAATTTTGGTAATCAGCCAGTCTTTCTTTCAGTAGTTCAACCAGTTCTGCAGGTTTTATTCCCAGTTCATGTGCCTGTATTAATATATGTTTTGTCAACTGTCTCAACCTTTGCTCCTTTAACTTTTTTTCTGATACGGTTACATTACGCACAAAAGTTCCTTTTCCCTGTTTTGTTGCCAGTATCCCCTCCCGTTCCAGCTCAGAATAGACTTTACTGACAGTATTTACATTTATTTTTAACGCCACAGCCAAACTGCGCACCGTGGGCAGCTTGCTGCCCGGGGGATAAACACCAGTAGCAATGGTATATTTAATTTTTTCTTTGAGCTGCACGTAAATAGGCACACCACTGGAATGGTCAATTTGCAAGTGTTTCATGCCCCGTCTTACCTTCTTTCTGCATTGATTTTCCGTTTTAAAACCCCATTGTAATATTGTTATATTTTTATATTACAATTATACATACTCTCCGCAAAAACGTCAATAGTTTTTAGAAATTTTTGTTACTTCTTTCTTGTTCAATTAGACAGAAAAAACGCTGCACAGGAAAAGCACAGCGTTCTTGTTTACGGGCAGACAATGATTCCCCGCTCCACAAACAGTCGGCACATGAAAGGATGTTGCCCCAACAGTTACTCAAGTTGTCCGATGATGCACAACTCTTTAAAAAATAAATCCATACGCCTTAAATATTATCATGTTTATTACTTCGCCGCCATATTTTCATTTTTTCCGCTTCTTTAATTAATTCTTCTCTAAAGTTCGGGTGAGCCAAATTTATTAAGGCTTCAGCCCGCTCCCAAGTTGATTTGCCTTTTAACATTGCTTTCCCATATTCAGTAACGACGTAATGTGCCGTTGTCCTGGGAGTGGTGATAATGGCTCCAGGAGTTAAAATAGGTTTAATGCGAGAAGCTATTTTTCCATTTTTCCCATAGGTAGAGGTTAAACAAATAAAACTCTTACCACCCCTGGAATTATATGCGCCCAGGACAAAATCCAATTGACCCCCGGTACCGCTAATTTGACGAACACCTACTGATTCCGAACAAAACTGACCGTATAAGTCCACTTCTACCGGGTTGTTGACTGTTATCAATTTATCATTTAAAGCCATTATTTCCGGTGCATTGGTATAATTAACAGGATATCCGGCCAATGCCGGGTTGTCATCCATAAAATCATACAATTCCTTACTACCAACGGTAAAACTCCAAGCTATCTTACCCCTGTCAATGTTTTTGTGCTTTCCAGTCAGTTTCCCTGCTCTATACATCTCCAAGTAAGCATCCACCAACATTTCAGTATGACAGCCCAAATCCTTCAAATCAGATTTTGCGATCATATTTCCCACAGTATTGGGCATTCCACCGATACCCAATTGTATAGTGGAACCATCTTCTATTTCCTCCACAATTAAAGAGGCAATTTTTTTATCAATTTCTGTAGGTTCCGGTAATGGCAGGGTAGGTAAAGCGGGATTGTCTCCTTCTACTATACAATCAACTTCAGAAATATGAATAGATTCCTCCCTGCCACCCAATGACCTGGGCGCGATTTCATTAACTTCTACAATGATTGTTTTGGCAACATCACAAATAGCCCTTGTCGCTGATACTGTGGTACTAAAGTTAAAATAACCGTGCTTATCCATTGGAGCTACCTGGAACATAGCCACGTCAACCTTAAGATAGCGGCGATAATAGCTGGGCAGCTGGTGATACATCATAGGGATATAATAACATCGGTCCAAATCATGCATTTTACGGTCCCAGCCGCTAAAATGCCAGTTGTTATAAATAAACGTCTCTCCTTCAGGGTCCACCTCCACCACTTTAGCCGGTCGAACACTTAAAAGTGCACGAATTTTCACATCTTCCAGTTCATCTTTCCGCTTTGCCAGCGCTTCATCTAACGCCACCGGCTGCATGCACATCCCGTTATAATCAACCCAGTCTCCTGACTTCACTAATTTCACTGCCTCGTCAGCAGTCACCAGTTTTTGTCTATATTTTTGGTAGTAATTCATCAAAGCACCTCCCGAAAACTAAATTAATACCGAACTTTGGCAACAATATTTTCCAACCCCTTAAAAATCGAGAGTTACAGACGTGGATTCAGGAGTGGACACAGCATACAATATTTCCCCGCCTGATGGAATTTGATTTTGGCGCCGAAAGCAAATACAGCGTTTATCGTACCCTGGACAAGATTACAGACCTGGAAGAAGAGCTGCAGCAACATATTTACCAAAAATGCAGCCAACAGGGTCACACAAATGAAAAGGCCATTTTTTACGATATCACCTCCAGCTATTTTGAAGGGACAAAGTGTATTTTAGCTTCCAGGGGTTATTCCCGCGACCACCGCTCCGGCAGGCCGCAGGTTGCCATTGGCCTGGTAGTTACACCAGATGGATATCCCTTTTACTGGCAGGTAATGCCGGGAAATGCCCAGGACATTACCACAGTCGAAGCTTTACTGCTGGTGCTAAAAGAACGCTTTGGAATCGAAGAATGCCTCTTGGTATTTGACCGCGGTATGGTATCGTGTGATAATCTCAAAGCAATTGCCAAAAAGAAGCTGAGCTATGTTTCCGCCCTGGATAAGAAGGAGATTCCCGTTAACGAGCTTTTGGACAGCGATTTTAAGAGCTTGGTAGAAGATGAAGACCAGTGGTAGAAAAATCTCTTGTCCCGGGGTTTTCAGCCATATGACAAAAATCTAATCTACCGCTTTAAGTGAATTTTATTTCACACCCAAACCTAAGATTGTATAAACATTTATACATAAACCGGCTTAATTGATAAACTAATAACGTTAATATTTCCCTTTTAAGTTATCAGTTAATTATTTTTACTAATTTAGAAAATACTTTGAATATAGTCCCAAATTAATTAAGCAAGTTTTATACCAAAAAACCATCCCGTTATCAGCAACCGGGATGGTTAATTCTAAAAGTCCGCCGTAACTATTTATTGATACGGTTTTAATGTATCCATTAAATGTTCAAAATTTTCAACACTAAGGGATTGCTGACCGTCACAGAGTGCTTGTTTAGGATTGGCATGCACTTCTACCATCAACCCATGTGCCCCACAAGCCAAGGATGCTTTTGCTAACGGTGGGACTAATCGCCAATCACCGCTAGCATGACTAGGATCAACAATCACCGGTAAGTGGCTCAAAGTTTTCACAACAGGTATAGCGCTAATGTCTAAAGTATTTCTGGTAGCAGTCTCGAAGGTGCGTATGCCTCTTTCACATAAAATTATGTTATAGTTACCCTGAGACATAATATATTCAGCAGCCATTAGCCATTCATTTATAGTGGCAGAAATGCCCCTTTTCAGCAAGATAGGTTTACCGGTTTGACCTACCAATTTTAGTAGTTGGAAGTTCTGCATGTTACGGGCGCCAATTTGCAAAATGTCTACATATTCGCTGGCCAGGTTTACACTTCGTTGATCAATCACCTCACTAACCACAGGAAGTCCGGTTTTTTCACCGGCTTCTTTTAAAATAGCTAATCCTTCTTCCTCCAATCCTTGGAAACTGTATGGGGAAGTCCTGGGTTTGAAAGCTCCACCACGTATGATTGATGCCCCTGCATTTTTTACTCCTAATGCAGTCTCCAACAGCTGCTCCTGACTTTCCACGGCACACGGACCGGCAATAATCACCGGAGATTGTCCCCCAATTGCCACTCCTTTAATATTTATCACAGTGTCATCTGGTTTGAATTCTCGTCCTGCCAACTTAAATGGCTGCATAATGGGAACGACATTTTCTACTCCCGGTAATCGTTCCAAACCCATATTTTCCCGCATTGAGGGATGCCCTACTGCACCAATCACCAGTCGATTGGTCCCCCAAATTATGTGGGTATCAAATCCAAACTCTTTCAATCTTGTTTTAACACTGTCAACCTCTTGGTCAGTAGCGTCCAGTCGCATCACCACTATCATGTTTATCATTCCTCCGTTAAAAATTAATAGCGCCACAGTTTCATCACCAGGGACGAATCTGTGGCGCTTCCGCGGTACCACCCTGTTTGGTCAGTTAACGACCCACTCCTTACAGGTACGGGACTTTCCCAACTAAAACAAAAACTCCCGTCTTAGGGACGAGAGTTACTCGCAAAACCACCCTACAGGGAGAGTTTCAGTCTGAGGTACGGGAGCAAGTCCTTATACCCTCTTCCTTGTAACGGCGGAAGTCCCGTCTCGCCTACTAACCTTGAGGTATTCAGCTTGCAACTCCCAGGAGAACTTCAACCTAGCGTTCCCCGCCGGGCTTTCACCGTCCCCGGCTCGCTCTGGGTTCCCAACCAAGTCTACTTTTCCTGTTCATGGTATTTGATAAAAGCTATTTTAAGCTATTTAACCATAACCGGCCCGTTCGTGTCAAGTATTCATTAGGTAAGATTTTATATGAGTTGACACGGTATTAAACTCCGGCCTTGTGCCTGTATCTCGGCTTGCTCCACGGGCAAACCTTGATACAAATACCGCAAATGGGTTTGCCCAGTCCCAGCCCTTCAGCAAAGTCTTTTGTGAGTTTTTCTACACATCGCTGGAAATGAAGCACCTCATCCCTGCTTTCAGGATAATCTTTAACATCAACGTTCTTGATTGCACCGGCGGGACAGGTGTCGGCACAGTTACTACACTGTCCACACCTGTTCTTAATGGGTTTGTCAGGTTCAAGCTCCAGATCTGTCAGTACAGTTACCAGGCGCAGGCGAGAACCGTAATCAGGATTAACAATCAGCAAATTTTTTCCCTGCCAGCCGATACCGGCCATCCGGGCCACGGCCTTGTGGGAGATATTGCCACAATAATTCTCCGGGTCACTGATTTCCGATGCAGGAATTGCCATGGCCCTGCCGCCCATATCTTCAATGGCAGCAGCCACTTTCAGCGCCAGGTGATCCAGAAAATTGTTCACCGTCAAATACTGCTGCAGGTATAGCTTGGTAGGAGCACCGTCAATTGTTTCAAAGACACCGCTGGAAACTGCCACTCCCATACTGACGGCCCGGTTATACCCGTCCAGTAAATTTTCCGGTATGGTGGGTATTTGACGCATCTTATCCAAATCGGCAATACCCACCACATGGGCACCATGCTTCATTGCCAACTGCTTTAAGGATGTACCCTCCAACAACGCCACCCCTTTAGTTTATGAATATTGGGAATAATTCAATCCGGGTGGCTTGATTTCCTGCTCAATCACGAAAAATGTCAAAACATATCACAAAATACGGAGAAAAAAGTGCCGTTGCTAACCGCGGTATCCAATGAAGTATCGCTACACTTAGTTATTATTATATTAAAACTTTGTCAGGTATTCATTCAGTTCCCACTGGGTAACCTGAATGCGATACCGGTCCCAGTCCAGTTTTTTAGCTTCGATGTAACGACTGGCTACATGCTCACCCAGAGCATCCAGAATCACCGGGTCATTCTCCAGGCACTCAATGGCTTCCGCCAGGCTGCCCGGCAGGCTTGCTATGCCCAGTTCCTTCCTGGTCGCCTCATCCATGTGATAAATGTTGCTGTTTACGGGCTTGGGCGGTTCAAGCTTGTTCTTAATGCCGTCCAAACCGGCTTTCAGCATCACCGCAATTGCCAGGTAAGGGTTGGCGGCAGGATCCGGGTTGCGCATTTCAATCCTGGTGCTGGCCCCTCTTTTTGCCGGTATCCGGATCAAGGGACTGCGGTTTCTTGCGGACCAGGCCACGTAAACCGGTGCCTCGTACCCGGGCACCAATCTCTTGTAAGAGTTGACAATGGGGTTGGTAACTGCAGCAATAGCCCTTGCGTGTTTAATCAAACCGCCGATATAATAGTAAGCAGTATCGCTTAGTTCCAATTCGCCCCCGGGATTGTAAAAAGCATTTTCACCGTCTTTAAATAACGACTGGTTGGTATGCATTCCCGAGCCGTTAATGCCAATAATCGGTTTGGGCATAAAAGTGGCATATAGCCCGTGGCGCTGGGCAATGGTACGAACAACAAAACGGAATGTTGCAATGTTATCCGCAGTCTTTACCGCATCGGCATACTTGAAGTCAATTTCGTGCTGTCCCGGAGCAACTTCATGATGGGAAGCTTCTATTTCAAAACCCATGTGCTCCAGTGTCAGGGCAATATCCCGCCGGGCATTTTCACCCTTATCCACCGGTGAAAGATCAAAATAACCCGCGTTGTCATGGGTTTCCAGCAGGGGACGCCCTTTTTCATCGGTGTTAAGCAAGAAAAATTCCGCCTCGGGGCCCACATTCATGGTGTAGCCCATTTCTTTCGCCTCGGCAACTACTTTTTTAAGTACGGTGCGCGGGCAGCCAATAAAAGGAGTACCATCGGGATTGTAAATATCACAAATCAATCTTGCCACTGAACCTTCATTGGGCCGCCAGGGAAATACCGTGAAAGAATCCAGGTCTGGGCACAGGTACATATCGGATTCCTCAATGCGCACAAAACCTTCAATGGAGGACCCGTCAAACATCAATTCCCCGTCCAGGGCCTTTTCCAGCTGGCTGGTGGTGATGGCTACATTTTTCAACACCCCGAAAATGTCCGTGAACTGCAGGCGAATAAACCTTACATCATGCTCTCTTACCAGTTGCAACAAGTCCGACTTCTCCATAAAACTTTTCCTCCTTATCATGTATTTGCAAAATCAGAAAACAAAAAGACGTCCTCCAAATCTGCCAAGGGCACTTTCGAGGACGTCTTTGCCCGCGTTGTCAATCCGGACCACCTTGCCCGAGTAATATATTTATACTGTAATTGTAACCGCAGGCAGCAGTGATGTCAAGAACAAATTATGGATTTTTGCTTTGACAAATTGTGCAAGATGTGCTTTAGCACCCGTTATTTTGGCCCAAAACCTGTTCCAGGTCCGCAATCAAATCTTCCGGTTCTTCCAGGCCCACAGACAACCGTAACAGGTTATCCGAAATCCCTAACTGCAGCCTCTCTTCTAAAGGTATGGCCGCATGGGACATGGCAGCGGGATAGGAAAGAATGCTTTCCACCGCGCCCAAGCTCACAGCCACAACGGGAACTTTGACTTCCTGCATTAACCTCTTGGTAACCGTCTCGTCCTTGGTAACAAACGATAAAACACCGCCAAAACCCCGGCACTGCTGTTTCACCGTCTCATGTCCCGGGTGCTCCGGCAGACCTGGATAGTAAACTCTGTCAATCAAGGGGTGGTCCTTTAACCACTCGGCAATTTTCAAAGCCCCCTGCTGGTGCTGCTCCATACGTACTTTCAGTGTTTTTATTCCCCGCATCAGCAGCCAGCAAGAATGAGGGTCAAGAACCGCTCCGATCGCATTTTGCAGTTGCGCTATCTCCTGACATAATTTCTTATCACTGGCTACAACCACCCCCGCCAGCAGGTCACTGTGACCACCTAAAAATTTGGTGGCACTGTGAATGACGATATCCGCACCCAGTTGCAGCGGATTTTGAAAATACGGTGTCATAAAGGTATTATCTGCCATGGTTATTAGCCCGTGCTCTTTGGCAATCTCACAAGCTCCCTTGATATCAGTTATTTTCAACAACGGGTTGGAAGGTGACTCCAGGTACAATCCCCTAGTGTTCGGCCTGACCTGCTTACGGATATTGCTCAGATCAATAGTATCGATAAAGTCAAATTCAATGCCAAACCGGGAAAATACCTTGGTCAGTACCCGGTAAGTGCCGCCGTAAACATCTCTTGTTATCAGCAGATGGTCGCCCGCGGAAAATAACGCCAGCACTGTACTGATGGCTGCCATACCCGAGGCGAAAGTAAAACCCCGGGCACCATCTTCCAGCACTGCAAGCGCCCCTTCCACCGCTTTTCTGGTGGGATTGCCAGAGCGGGAATAGTCAAACTCTTTCTTCACATCACCTCTCTGATCGTAAGTGGAAGAATGATAGATGGGTACGCTTACCGCACCGGTGGCCGAGTCAACTTCCGTGCCGGTATGCAAAACCCTGGTGCCGAATTTCATTAGCTTTCCTCCCCGTGCTAAAATTTAGAAATTTGAAGTTCAGATGATGATTGAAAGCTAGTCTGGAGTTAATGCCTGGGCAAAATCACTGATTAAGTCGTCCACGTGTTCAATGCCCACGGAAAGCCTTAACAGCCGGTTATTTATGCCCAAACTTTCCCGCACTTCTTCGGGTATATCCGCATGAGTTTGTTCTGCGGGAAAGGTAATCAGGGTTTCCACACCGCCCAAACTTTCCGCAAAGGCAATCATCTGTAGTTTGCTCAAAACCTGCTCCACCAAAAACGGCTGTGATACTTCAAAGGAGATCATTGTCCCAAAGCCGGTACTGTTCTTTTTCATTATCTGATAACCGGGATGGTCCGTCAAGCCTGGGTAATATACCCTGGTTACCTGCGAGTGCGCTTTTAACCACCGGGCAATATTCAGGGCATTTTGCTGTCCTTTCTCCAGACGTACCGCCAGGGTCTTCAGCCCCCGCAGCAGTAGCCAGGAGTCCTGCGGCCCCAGTATCGCCCCAATGGAATTTTGGATAAAATATAATTTTTCTCCCAGGTCCTTATTTTTCACCACCAGCAGGCCCGCCACCAGGTCATTGTGCCCACCCAGGTATTTCGTGGCGCTGTGGACCGCTATATCCGCCCCCAGTGTCAGCGGCTGCTGCCAGTAAGGAGTCATAAACGTATTGTCCACAATCAGCAGCAATTGATGTTGTCGGGCCAAATTTGATACGGCACTGATATCAGTAACTTTCATTAAAGGATTTGTGGGTGTTTCAATTAAAATAGCCCTGGTACTGGCAGTGATCGCCCGCTCAACCCGTGTTAAATCGCTGGTATCCACATAACTGACCTCCAGCCCAAAGTTATTGTACACCTGTTCCAGCAAACGATAAGTACCACCGTATAAATCATCGGAAACAATCAGATGGTCGCCGGCCTTAAATAAGTGCAGCACAGCGCTGATCGCCGCCATGCCCGAGGAAAAGGCCAAACCGCAACTGCCCCCTTCCAGCCCGGCTATGGCCTTTTCCAGCACCTGCCGGGTAGGATTACCCGTCCGGGAGTAATCAAAACCGGTACTCTTCCCCAAACCGGGGTGCCTGAAGGTCGCCGTCTGGTAAATAGGCGTACTGATACTCCCCGTTGTTTCTGACTTGCACACGCCCGACTGCACACATCTGGTTTCGAATCTCATTTACTTTCCCCCCTACTGATGTGGATAAACCCATTAAAAAACTCCTCAGATGAGGAGTATAGTCCTGCTCTCATCTGACAGGAATTGGCACCTTGCAAGCCTTGCAGGTTGCCGTGGTTTCATCGGGCCTGTCCCTCGACCACTCTCGATAAGAGTTTACCCGTGTTTTAGTTGTTGCAATTGATTATATTTTATCACCACACTTAAGTCAATACCTATTTTTCCTGCCTATTTTTCCTGCTTTGTGTTTATCTTGTGATAATGTCACCTTGTAAAGTATCACGTCAAAATGTCACTATGAAGAACAAAGTGCGGGTATAAAGTTGCTTTTCGAATACACTCTTAAAACACATGACAAGGGCCAAGGCTTTAAAGGATTCTAAGTTTAGCTTTGGCCCTCTTTTAGTTAAGTTTATCCCATCCCTTCCCTTATTAACTCCGCAAACTCGTCAGGCAAACTGCTGACCTCAATGGCCCTGGCAGTAGACTCGTAGTCATAGGGTACTTCGATGAACTCCACTGATACAGTATCTGTAACATCAATCAATGCATAAACCGCGTTGGGATTGCCGTGCTTGGGTTTTCCCACACTACCTACATTGATAACAAATTTGTTATCTTTCAGTTTCTTGAAGTACGGTTTGTGCGTGTGGCCGCATACCAAAATGTCGGCTTCATACTCTTCTAAAAGCTGAAGCAGGTATTCCCCCGTGGCATTCTCATAGAGGTACTCATTAAGCCGTTTTGGACTGCCGTGAACAATTAAACCCCTGTAGCTGTCAGTATTAAAGCGAATCTTTTCCGGCAGTTGGCGTAAAAACTCCTTATTTTCCTCTGTAGTTTCACTTTTTGTCCAGGCAATTGACTGCGCACCTAACCGCTGGGCATGCTCATCCTTATAATCACAGCCGCAGATTATACGCATATTCCCCACACCGTCATCGTAATTCCCCATCACGGTGAGAATGTTTTCTTTCCTAATCAAATCAATTACTTCGTTGGGAAACGGTGCATAACCAACCAGGTCACCGGTGCAAAAAATACGTTCAACATCCTGTTCTTTGATATCTTTTAACACAGCTCTCAATGCCTCAATGTTACTGTGAACATCAGCAAATACTGCCAATTTCATTGTTTCACCTCGTAAATCTGTTGCTTCGTGTTATGCCAAATTATAATTATACTTGGGCCGAGCGGGGAAAGTATTTCTTTCGGAAACCAAGCGCTACGTTTACCAGACCAATCATGACAGGCACCTCAATCAACGGCCCCACCACCGCGGCAAAAGCCTGGCCGGAATTGATGCCAAACACTGCCACCGCCACGGCTATGGCCAATTCAAAGTTGTTGCTGGCCGCAGTAAAGGAAAGGCTGGTAGTCTGCGGGTAATTGACTCCCATGCGCATACTGATGAAAAAGGAAACCAAAAACATCACAACAAAGTAAATTACCAGCGGGATGGCAATGCGTACCACGTCCATGGGCAGCTGGACAATGATGCTGCCCTTCAGGGAAAACATGATTACAATTGTAAATAGCAGGGCAATCAGTGCCAAAGGGCTGATTTTGGGCACAAAAACCTTTTCATACCATTCTTCCCCTTTTACCGGAGCCAATGTAGCCCTGGTCAGAAAACCTGCCGCAAAGGGGATGCCCAGGTAAATGGCTACACTTTTGGCAACCTCGCCGATGGTAATATCAACTTCCATTCCTTTTAAACCAAGCAGGTCGGGCAGCAAAGTGATGAAGATATAGGCATAGACAGAATAAAATAAGACCTGGAAGATAGAGTTAAATGCTACCAACCCTGCCGCATACTCACTATCACCGTCAGCCAGGCTATTCCACACTATTACCATGGCAATGCAGCGGGCAAGCCCGATTAATATTAGCCCCACCATGTATTCCGGGTAATTATTCAAAAAGATAATGGCCAAAACAAACATTAAAACAGGACCGATAATCCAGTTCTGCACCAGTGAAAGTCCCAGTACTTTACTGTTTTTAAATATCCGGGGCAGTTCGTTATACCTGACCTTTGCCAAAGGTGGGTACATCATCACAATCAGGCCGATGGCAATGGGTATCGATGTGGTGCCCACGGACATACGGTCAAGAATTTCCGCAAAGCCGGGAAATGCATAACCAATACCCACACCCAATGCCATGGCCAAGAATATCCACAGCGTTAAAAAACGGTCCAACAACGATAGCCTTTTTGCTGCTCCCTCAGACATTTACACTCCTCCTTCAATTTTCTTCTAATTCATTTTGAACCCGGCACTCTACAATAGGGTTCTTTTGCAGCTGCTTCAGCCGCACCATCTCTTCCGACATCCTGTTCGAAGCTCCCAAACCCTGGTCCAAAAGCTTCAGGCAGTTTGCAAGCAGGTCAGTCAATACACCCCTGTTTAAAGAGTAAAACACCCACTGCCCCTTACGCTGTTCATTAACAAGGTCAGCCGCCTTCAGTACCCGCATGTGTTGGGATATGGCAGACTGGCTGATTTTAAGGATCTGCTCCAGTTCACAGACGCAGAGTTCCTGTTCATTGAGCAGAAAAGCGATTTTTAACCGGGTGCTCTGCCCCAACGCCTTGAAAACTTTTTCCAGTTCTTTCACCTGCCTCCCTCCTTTGCCATTATTAATTTAGCATATGCTGATATTGACCTGTTATTGCTATTATTACACATCCGCTCCCTTGTCAAGACATAAACATCCACAAGGAAATTGATGAAATTGATGAAACATATTTTCTAACCAATTACGGACAGACAACTATGCCGCGGCTCCAGAGACAATCAGAGCAGGAAAGAAAATTCCCCCAGCAATCGGTCAAATTGTCTGGTGCGCAGCCATCGGCGGCAGGACAGTCAGTACATGAAGGGAAACGAAAATTTTTTACCTGGTTGCGGAAATATGCATAATCCGGATTGGTCCAAATATCCGCCAGCCGTTTTTCATTAACATTCCCAAAAGACTGCCGGTCAAACTTCTTTTTCCTGCCGTAAATATAACAGTAGTAGGTGTGCATCAATGCATAACACGGATTAACTTCTCCTCTCCAGTCAACCACTACTGCTTTATCTTCAATAAATTTACAGTAACGTTCCGTGCGCAGTTTCATTTCCGGCAATTTCGCCCTCATCAACGCCAAAATCTGATGCCCGCTAAATATATCAAATTCGTCCCGGTCATATAAAACCTCATCCACCATTGATTCGTGATATGGTAGGACATTGGTTACCAGGAGCTCCCGGGCGCCGATTTCCGGCATCAGCCGGACCAAATCGGGAAGCCGGTGGTAGTTTGATTTCATGGCCACAAATTCAATATTGATACTCGGCTTTTTCACTCCCTTTTCTTCTTTTAACCGGTGCAGCTGCCTGATATTGGCATACACCTGGTTAAAATCCGCCCCTTCACGAATTCGGTTGTATTCCTTATCATCGGCACCGTCCAACGAAACGTAAATTTTCTCAAGGCCAAGATCAATTAACTTTAATGCCACTTCTTCTGTCAGCAGGGAGCCGTTGGTGATAATTTCCAGTTTAAGCCCTTTTGAGGACAGCGCTTCCAGCATATCCAGTATCGCGGGATGAGTTAACGGTTCCCCAAAACCCCCGAAATGAACTGTCTCCAGTTGGTGCAGGTCGTCCAACTGTTCCGCCAACCGTTCAAATGTTGCCCAGTCCATCTGGCCTAGGCCATCAAGCCAGGAGTGACGGATACAGGTAGTACAGTCAAAATTACAGGCAGTTGTTACCTCCAGATAAAGCTTTCTGGTATCCGGCACTAACGGAATAATTCGCAGTTCATCACCGTTCTTCAAAACCAAATTTTTTTCAGTCTGCCTGCCTGAGCCTATTTCATTGACTATTCCAGTTGTAGATAAGACCTTTATACCCTCTCCCACTGTCACGCTATCCCTCCGGAAATATCACTTGTTTTACCTTGCCAACCAAAATAATACCTACACGAAACAAATTTAATTATTTAGTACATGCTAATATGCTTTACCTAAAGGATATTATATTTAATGTACTGTGTCAATAAAAAAATTCACTAACTTCAATTCGTAATATGAGACTTATACCCTGTTTCTGTCATGCAGAAAACGGAAAAAATATTTTTAAAACAGCTCGACAACAATTTTCTACTGGACAATTTTAACCCCGTCTGGCACGATAAACAAACTCAGCACTTATCAGGCTGGGGGAATTTATCGCGGCAGGAGCACTGGTTTACATGGTTGACAGTGCCTATTTTACCGAGAAAAACGTTAAAAAGGCGCATGGGAAAAAGTTATCTTTCATTTCGCTAGTCTCCAAAAAGCACAAACTGCGCGAAATTTGTATAAAAAAGGTGCTTATGAGGAATAAAAAGAAACAGCATTCATTAATGTTGAATAATAGGCAGGAATGGACTTTCAAAATCCAGTGATTGTATCAATTCTATAGAAGGAGGGGCAAGTTGATGATGAAGCCAGAATTGCAAGCAAAATTAGTTATGTTACGACAACTTTTAAAAGAGATGGCAAGTGAGGTAATTGCACTTTCCGGTGTTATTTTTTTAAAAAGAGCTTTTTGGAAAGTTAACGGAGGTTGCCCGGAAACAAGGATTTAAATATGTTCTGGATGGCTCCAATTACGACGACCTTAATGATTATCGCCCCGGCATGCAGGCAGCTGAAGAACTGGCAGTACGCAGTCCTTTAAAGGAAGCGAAAATCACCAAAAATGATATTAGGGAATTATCCAGGGAGTTAGGCTTGCCTACTTGGAATAAACCGTCTTTTGCCTGTTTGAGTTCGTGTTTTCCATACGGATTCCATAGTGAAAAAGATGAAAGAATGCGGGTTTACTTATGTAACACTGGATTTACAGGGCTACCGTACGGGTAGTATGAATGAAATATTATAACTTGTCCAGCAGGCAAGACGCCCCTCCCCTCAGTTTGTTTTTTGTTAACACCCGCATACTCTCTCTATACAAACTCCTGCATTAACTTCGCCAGCACCTTCTTATCAGGCGTCAAATCCTGTTTTGCCGGTGAAATTGTCTTTTCTCCGCGCAGTAGTTCCTGGTAAGTTTTCTTCTCCTCCCGGTATATTATCCCGGTAACAAGTTCCTTATATTTTGCTGTGGTATTCAAAGCATTTAAGCGGTCATCAGGAGTATAGTCAGGGTCCTGTTCCAAGTCGTGCAGGTGCTCCTTATACCATTTTACAGTATTTGTCTTGTTATAAGTTACACAGGTAGACAACACCACTATTAATGAGAAGCCCCTATGCCTGATTCCCGCTTTGATCAGCTCAGTTAATTGCTTGGGATTGCCTGAAAAACCCTGGGCCAAAAAGCCAATGCCCGTACTTAAGGCCAGCTGCAGCGGGGGAATGACTGCCTCAACGCTGCCGGCCGGCGTGGTCTTGGACACGGTTCCGGCGGGGCTGGTAGGTGAGGTCTGTCCCTTGGTCAGGCCGTAAATATGGTTATCAATAATCACGTAGGTGATGTCAACATTACGCCGGATAGCATGCAGCAAATGGTTAAGACCAATTCCCAGGCCGTCGCCGTCGCCGCCCACTGCCACCACTGTCAAGTCATTATTGCTTAGCTTCACACCCTGGGCAACAGGCAAAGCCCGCCCGTGAATAGCATGAAAGCCATAAGTGTAAAGGTACCCGGAAATTCTACCGGAACAACCGATACCGGACACGGTAACAACGTTATGCGGCTCCAAACCCATGTCACTAAAAGACCTGGTCAGTGACGAAAGTACGGAAAAGCTCCCACAGCCCGGACACCAGTTGGGCCGTACTCCCTGGATAAAATCCTTGGCCGTTGCCATTACATATCCCCCCTTACTTTTTCATAAATTTCCAGCGGCATGAAGGGACGACCGTCATACTTGCGGATGGGTATTGTCTTCCGGTCATAGGGGCTGTGCATATTCAGCAGGTACTGCAGTTGACCGGTGGCATTATTTTCTATGATAAAAATATTTTTTGCCCCTTCCATGTTAAAGTCCATTTCCGCAATGGGGAAAGGCCAGACAATCTTGATTTGAAGATGTCCTACCGACAGCCCGTCTTTTTCCAGCATTTCTTTTGCCTCGGCAATGGCACCGTAGGTGGAGCCGTAACCCACCAGTAAATAATCAGGTTGAGCGGGGCCGTGGTAGTAAGTGCTGTTGGGCAGCATATCCGGTACTTTGGTCATGCGTTTATCCATCATTGCCGTGCGCAGGGCCGGATTTTCCGAAGGCATTCCCGTTTCATCATGTTCCAGCCCGGTCATCTTGTGAATACCGTCCACTACCCCGGGAATGGTACGCGGTGATACCCCCGACTGGGTAAAGGCGTAGCGTTGAAACAGGGCTCCCGGTTCCAGAGTTTCCCCAGGGTCTTTCAAAAGTTCCCCCCGGTCAACCTTTACCCTGTCAAGGTCAAAAAGGTCTACAGTCTGTTTGCCCAGGGACAGCGCCACGTCGGATAATACAATTACCGGGCACTGGTACCTTTCCGCCAGGTTAAATGCCCGGGTGGTTTGGTAGAAACACTGGGCAACACTTATGGGCGTCATTACCACCTTGGGTATCTCACCATGAGTGCCGAAAATTGCCGATAAAAGGTCACTTTGCTCGTGTTTGGTAGGTAGACCCGTGCTGGGGCCGGAACGCTGAGCATCAACAATCACCACCGGCGTTTCCGTCATGCCGGAAAGCCCAATGGCTTCGGTCATTAAAGATACCCCCGGACCTGACGTGGAAGTCATGGTCCGGGCACCGGCATATGCTGCACCGATGGCCATGGTAATTGCCGCTATTTCATCTTCTGTCTGCACCACCACGCCCCCCATTTCCGGCAGGTGCTTGCACAAGTATTCCATAATTTCCGTCGCCGGCGTAATGGGATATGCGGATAAAAAGCGGCAACCCGCCATCAAGGCACCCAGGGCGGCTGCATGGTTGCCAATCATGAACAACCGTGATCTCCCATCCCCGGGCTTTAAAGGCAACTTGCCGGCAAGTCCCGCCTGTGCCGCCCACCGGGCACCGGCTTTGATTGCGCCAATATTGAGGTCAATAATTTTCGGTCCTTTTTTCTTAAAACGGTCCCTGATACGCTCTTCAAAAATAGCCGGGTCAATGTCCATTATTGTGGCGGATACACCCAATGCCACCATGTTTCTCACTATTCGGTTACCCTGCTCGTCCGCCAGTCTGCTCAAAGGGGCCACAGTGACGTGGTGGCGTTTTCTCGTATCACCAATATCCAGATCCTCATCGGTAATTATAATGCCTTCGGAAACCAAAGCATGCTCTCTGGTTTGCAAAGTCTCCTGATCAAGCGCTATCAGCAGGTGCAGCTTGTGGCTGATGGCGCCCACAGGGGTATGGCTGATGCGGAGGCGATAGTGGGTGTGACCCCCTTTGATACGGGAAGAAAATTCCCGGTAACCGTAGAGATAATATCCCTGACCATTTAAAGCCGAAGCCAGGATATCTCCGGTGGAATCGATTCCTTCTCCCTGCTGGCCGCCAATCTGCCAGACCAGTTCCAGGTATTCGGACCTATCCATATCAACATTTCTGACCATATTTCTCCTCCTTTGCGCCAGGCGTGCCTTGCCTTTCTGCTTTGTGCCATAGCCATAGTAGCAAAGTGCCGAGCTGTAAATCAATGAGCTTAATCACAGTATGGTGATTTTTTCAATATTTAGACATGTTTCTTCATAAATCCTGCATATTTTTTTATTTACCGTCAAAATTTGGCCTGGATGAGTTTGCAATTAACCCGTGACTGGAAAAGAAAAAGCAGGCAACTGCCCGCTTAACAACCCGTGTCTCAGCCACAACCCTTTTCTTTAATTTTCAGAATGTCTTCCTTAATAATGGCTACCAGGCAGCCGGTGCCTTTTGTTACGTAAATGGCCTCACATTCACAGTTAAGTTGGCACGCCCCGCATTCAATGCACCTTTCCAGATAGGTCAGCCGAGCCTTGCCCTTTTCCATGGTAATCACACCATGAGGGCAGACGTAACTACAAAGTGAGCAGCCGGTACATTTTTTATCGGCAATAGTAATCATTTTGGAAAACCTCCTAAATCAGGATGTATATAACCAGTGCAAGCACATACAGTCCAACCACCACCGGCAAAAATTTGGCAATTTCCCGGCGCACCAAAGTGTAGTTGCTAATCGGGCTGTTGCCGGTATAACCCAAACCTACCAGGATAGAAGTAGCCGCAATAAAGGCCGATTGAAACAAGATAAAGGAGATGCTCAGTTCCCTGTAAATCAGCAAGAAAACCATGACCGGTATCCATGCCGCGACACTCAGGGAGATTCCTTTGGTGGCAAAAAGTTTTCCCGGTAAATAAGGAAAAAGTAACGGATAGCTAAAAGCCAAAGCCGTGGTTATCCAGACAATACTCTGGTCCAGCCAGCCAAACGTAATCACATAGATACCAAGAAAATTATAAAAAAACTGAACGGCGGTGGGTACGGCGGTAAAAAGGCGCTGTTTAAAATCAAAGCGCACTCTGTCTTGAAGACAGTTTTTTAATTTATCACTGTCCAGATACTCCGGGATATCTTCGGCACGAAGCGGTCCGATTACCGCCTTGACCCCTGCTTCTTTCAGTTCGGACAGCTTTACTCCCGCCAAAGACAGCTTGGGCAGGACCAGTTCCAGCTTTTTATCCTCAGTCAATAAACTGCAGGCCCTGGCTTTATCGATTATTTCCCGGGCGGAAAATTTCCCTTTCCCCGAGGAACACCAGACGTTGATACCCTCAGTATCAATTACCAGCAGCCTGACAGAGCGGTCGTTCAATTGCCGGACCAATGAAAAAAGGGTCAAGTAGAAGTTGCCGGTTACCAGCAGGGGTGCGTCCGGTGCATAATCGCCAAGGTAATAGATACCCGGGCGCACAGCAAAGGTACGAGTGAAAAGAAAAAGCCATGCAACCAGCGCTTTCAAATAACCTGCCAGGCCCAAAGAAACCGGCAAAGGACTAATAACGGTATTAATATCTTTACTTTCCGGAACAGACTGCCTGCGGCGGAGGTAATTCCAAACAACTGCCAACGGAATAAAAACCGCCACTGCTTGATACCAGGTCATAGAGTTGCTCCTTCTCACGTGTCATCTATCTATATTTAAACACTTTTTCCTTCTTACTACAAGTGTCGGTTCTTCCTGTATACCAACCCCTCCGCCACTGCCACCAGTTCCCCGCTGTCATTTCTCACTTCAATACGATAAACCCCGGTTTTGGCCGTGAGGTTTTCTTCCTTGGCTTCAGCCGTCAGGGTTTCTTCCAAAAAAGTGGCCTTTAAAAAGCTGATATTAACGTTTAACGCCAGTGCCACCGGTCCGTGAGCATTGCTGGCAGCAGCAAAAGCCACATCAGCCAGGCTGAATATTGCCCCGCCGTGTGTAACGCCGGCACCATTTAACAGCTCATGTTTAACTTTCATGGTGGCCCGTGCACAACCGGGCTTGATTTCTTCCAGTTCAATCCCCAAATACCGGGCCAGAGCATCTTTTTCCATGCGCTTGATACCGGTTTCAACCAGTCGATCGGTCATTTTTACACCTCCTGAAAGACAATTTTCGAACAGTGATTTTCAGCGTAAAACTATATTTCTTTCCCAAATAACGTATATCCTACCCGCTGAGGCACTGATTTTTTAAATCTGCAGTGCAAAATTACAAACATTTTGTCTTGCAAATGAATAACATAGATTAGAGAACCTAAGTGGGAGGGTTAATTTTAAATGTACAGCCGGAAGCGTTTTTTTGCACGCATCACTGAAAAAAAGATAGAAACCCCCTGTATCGATTTCATTTACCCGCAAGTTGAAGATATCTATCCAAGCTTTGATGAAAAAGTGAAAAATAAGCTTAACCAAATGATTGAAAAGGTTGTGTTCAATCAAATACCTCAAGATATTACCGACGTGGATGGATGTTCCGTGAAAGTTACGGGAAGATATGAAATTACTTTCAATGACAAGGGTATTTTAAGCTTGACGATTGAAGTATTTTTGATACCTTTTAAGGCAGCCAACGGGACGACGGTCTTAAAAGCTTTAACAGTAAATTTAAGCAACGCCAAACAATATGAGTTTCATGACCTGTTTAAAGCAGGTACTGATTACAGACTCATAATCAAAAATTTTGTCAAAGAACAAATCGAGGAAAAAGACATTCCCACTTTCGATGAAGTTCCGCCTATCACCGACAATCAGGAATTCTACCTGACTGATAAAGATTTAGTTGTCTTTTTTCAGGAACTGGTATTTACACCCCACTTTGTGGGCCCGCCGCAGTTCCCCGTACCCTACCAGCTGCTGGTAAATGTAATCGATCCTGAAGGACCCATCGCAAAAATACGGGACAGCTGCTGACCTGCTAAATCTTCTATTTTACTTGCCAAAGCCATTAAAAAAGGGTTCCACTTCTTTTAACAAAAGTGAAACCCTTCCCGTTTCATGTCCCAGTGAGATACGTACTGCCAGGCTGTACCAGAAAAGCTTGATTATTCACCGCAAAACTCGGGCAGTCTTTTTTCCAGAAAAGCATTGATGCCTTCTTTTGCATCCCTTGTGCTCCCAATAGCTATCATCGCCTGGCGTTCCTTCTCAAGCTGTGTCTCCAACATGGGTAAAGCCGACTGGTTTAGTAAAGCTTTGGCCGCCCCGTAGGCTTTGGTAGCCCCTTTTGCCAACATCCTTGCGGTTTCATCGACCTTTAGCGAAAAATCGCTATCGGCAGCTACCATATTGACCAAACCAAGTTCATGCGCGCGCCGGGCGTCGAACACTTCGTCCAAAAGAATCAGTTCGCTGGCTTTGGAAAGGCCCACGATCGCCGGCACCCACAAGCTCCAACCCCCATCAGGAACCAACCCGTTACTGGTATACGCCTGTTTAAATTTAGCCCTGTCCGAAGCAATCCGTAAATCGGCTGCCAAGGCCAGACTCATCCCGGCTCCCGCCGCAGTACCGTTAATTGCCGCTATCACTGGTTTCGGCAGCAGGCGAATGTCAGTCATCAGGCGGTGCAGCAGTTGGATAAGTTTTCCCAAAGCTTCTTTAATTGATTGTTGTGAAACCATGTAGGAAAGGTCGCCGCCGGAACAAAATGCCTTTCCTGAACCTCTGATTACCACGACTCTTGTATCATCCTCAAAACAATCCTTAACTGCCAATGACAGTTTTTCAGTTATTTCAAGATCTAAAGCATTGTATTTTTCCGGCCGGTTCAAGGTAAGATAAGTAACTGCATCCCGCTTTTCGACAAGCAAAACCTCACTCATAGCAATTCCCCCCTTTCTCTGTAGTTTTTATGTTCATGGAAGTGAAATGCTCTTGATTTCATCCAGCGTATTCAGGTCATACACTTTTATTTTACCCTTTGACAGGGTGTAGAGTCTATCACCGATATAAAGAATTCTTTCAATACTTTTGCCCGGAGCGTGCCAGTAGCTGCCCGCCTTAAGATAATCCTCGTCAGTGAGATGGGTAATTTTCTTTTTCAGGGAAAAACCGTTATCCAGGTCAACATGGTACACGTAGGCACCCTGGAAAGAAAACTCTCCATACCGGAAAGCATTATTCGGGCCTTTTTCTTTTACCCTCATGACCGTAACAGGAAAACTTAAAAGTCCTTTTTCCCTGTCAAATAACAGTGCCTTGTGATTACGCAGAATTTCAGAATCGGTACCGCGGTCACCGATAATTTCTTTAAACAATTCCTTGGGGTTGTTTACATCGATAACATCAAAGATGGCAATTTTCAGCCCTTGATACCAGGCAAAGTCCCCCTCCTTAGCCTCGACGGTATCCTTTCCGAAACCAATAATGTGATTGTTGTCATAAGGATGGAGGTAATCCGAATAACCGGGGATTTTTAACTTGCCCAAAATATTTGGATTTTCGGGGTTTTTCAAGTCAATTACAAACAGCGGGTCAACATCACATATAACCCCATTGGCCCTGAGAAGAAGCAGCGCCATAAGTTTTAAAGCAAGCTGCAGCATAAAGGACTAAAAAATGTTTTCAAGCCCTTATCTTTGGCTAAAGATACAGTCTCTTCTGCAGGATAGGCGATTGCGTTAACACCGGCATTCAGTGCCAATGTTTCAATGGCTATCTTATCTTTAGGCGGTTTGGCACATCCCAACATTATTTTTGCTTTGGGACTGAAGATACGGGCTAAAGCAATTATTTTCCCAATTTTATCCGCCGGAGCACTCTTTACACCAAACATGGGGGTATCGGGTAATGGATTTAATATTACAAAGACAATTGCCGGGGCATCGGCCCTTATCACCTGGTATAACGCCTCCAATTCACCCACAATACGGCCATAATCCAGTCCAATAACAATGTGAGGTGCAATATTTAAACCGGCGTCACCCATTATCTTCAAAGCATTTCCAAACTGTTCCGGGGTTTTGTCCAAATGATACACTTCTTTAGCAGTCTGCCTATCCCCAATTACATCAGTTAAAACCTGATCCACTCCACATTCTTTTAAGATAAGTGCCGTTTCCTCTGTAATCAACCCTGTATGCACGATTACTTTCAAACCCAGCTGCTTTAGTTGTTTTATACCTGCCGCCATGTTTTTAAGCGGGACTTCACCGTTAGCATCGGCTCCCCCGCTGATCAAGACACCTTGGCAGCCTTTTTTAAGGAATCTTTCACCTAAACTGACTAACTCTTTAGAATCAGTTGCTGAATGCATGGATTTTAACAGTTCACCCTTACAATGTTCGCAGCGCAGTGCACATTTAGTCCCTGTAACGGAAACATTAATAAATGCCGTCCTGTTATTTTTATAATCATCAGTTTCATAAAACTTGGGACTGGGTGCCGCAAAAGCCAAGGTATTATCATGGTATTCCGTCCTGACCTGCCACGCCTCTTCCAGCAGGTGATTCAAAGAATTTTGATAGGCATCTTTTATTATATCTCGTGTAACCGCCCTCTCAGTTGCACTCATTTTAGACCCTGCCATAATTGTTTTCTTATTAATTTTAAATCCTGAGGCGTTGGCATAAAGGGAAAGTTTCTAATAGGCTTTGAAGGACGCTCGTTACCGAAAGGTCGGTTGCAGGCTACTTTATCGTCTTTTCCTGCGCAGCCTGAAGTCATAAATGCTTCCCCGTCCGCAAAAAACTTATCCAAATCCTGCCCGAAATCAGTTAACTGCCCGTCGCCGTTAAACTGTATCTCCGCTGCTGTACCTAAGTTATTATTAATTACATATCTGGCCAATTGGATACGCCGATAGTGGCCCAAATCAGGTTGGGGCCAGTTCTCCATTTTACTCCCCGCTTCAGGAAAAAAGCTGAATAAATGTGTTATGGCTCCTAAGTCATGGGCCCTTTGTATCGTATCTACCATTTCCTTTTCGGTTTCCCCTAATCCTACAATTAAATGTACTCCTGCTTTATACCGCCCAAACACGGCCGCCGCCTCTTCTACGGCATCCCAGAACGCTGACCAGCGATGGGGACCGGACACCGACCGGCCCCGAAATTTATCAAATAATTCTTCAGTAGCCGCATCAACGGCAATTCCGCACATATCAGCTCCCGCTTCTTTTATCCGGCTTAGGTCCCCCCTTTTCATGACAGTGGGAGAGACCAGCGCACTAATTAATAAATCGGTCTCTTTTTTAAATCGTTTGATGATGGCAATGCTGTCCGCCACAGCTTTTTTATGGGTTATCATGCCTACACATACACGCTGCAGTTCATGCTGCTTTTCCTTTACAGCATGAATCATGTCATCCACAGCATAAGTAGGCCAACTGACACGAATAAATGTTTCACTTTCAGTGAGGTCCCTGGTTCTCGATAAGCCGCAGTAACTGCAGTTCCCGGCACACTTGTTATTGTAGGTTACCAAGAGATTAAGACCTTTTAGAGTCGCGTTGCGGTGAAACAATCCCCTCTCGAATCCCAAAGTCAGACTTGCTGCCAGACTGGTTTGGGCATAATCAGGACTTTCCATATTTTGATTATCCGTTGTTTTGGCTGCTAAATTATTCAATTTAAACTCCCCCCTGTTTATTTGCACCATATTCTTGAAAGGCAACCCATGTCTTTTTAATCACACCGCTGAGGACTTCCGGATCATCACTCCAATTTTCTTCCTGGTATTTTCTATTTGCCGCGGCTAGCCTTAAACTATTACCGAAAAGGTCTTCAATATCTTCCTCATAATTGCTTAGGTAAGTATAATCTCCCGAAGACAGGGCATCGGCAGCCGCTGCACCGGCCATCTTACCGCTAATCACCGCATTACTGATACCGGCACCGGTAATAGGATGAGTCAGTCCTGCGGCGTCACCTGCCAACAGCATATTATCTTTTACCAGCTGTTTTACCGTACCGCCAACAGGAACTTGCCCGCCTGTATAACCGATAGTGGACTCAATATTAAAAAGGCTAAATAACCTCTGCCAGGCTTTTTTCACCGAGTCTCCTCCCTGGTTAATCATGCCCAAACCTACATTGGCAGTCTTGCCTTTGGGGAAAAACCAGGCATAACCCCCGTAAATGCTGGGGTGAAACACTATTTGAGTAGTTGATTGCTCCCTTTCCAGTACTACCTCAGCCTGGAGAGCACGGGCCATGGGCGGTTTCTTAATCCCCACAACCTTTCTAAGCATAGAATTGGGGCCATCGGCGCCGACAATTATTTTTGTATGAAAGACTATGTTACTGTCACCTTGCACAGCAACCACTTCATTATTATGGATTTTCACCGCTTTAGTGCCTAAATACAGCACGGCGCCCGCTTCAACCGCCTGGGCAACCAAATATTTATCAAACAGCACCCGGTGCACAACATAACCGGGAGCAGGGGTCACTTCTTTGCTTTTATCCGGCAAATGTGTCTCCATATGGTTAATCTGTTGGGCAATGACAAAAGGCGGTATATCATAGTAACTGTTTAAAAAACGGGGGACAAACTCGGCACATCTGACCGGTATGCCGATTTGTCTTCTTTTCTCCAAAAGAGCCGCGGAAAACCCGCTGCCCGCCAACTCTTTCGCCGCTGCCGCCCCTGCAGGACCTGCACCGATGATAACCGCATCGTACTCTCTAATATCCGCTCTCATTGATTACCACCAACCATGGAACTATTTACCCGGCTTGCTTTTAAATCAACAATTTGTTTAAGTAAGTCCAACTTTAACTCGGTCTGATTTTCAAACATGCCTTCTTTGGCTTCTTTTTCCTTGCCCAGGTCGTAACAGGTAGAGTTTTTTACATCCACCAGCACCCCCGGCAGGCCGATACGTTCAAAATCATCCTTATGTTTGGCATAAAACGCTTCACAGCACGTCCCGACAAAGGACTGAACTCCCCTTTTCTGAAGGTCCTTAAGGGTTTCTTCCAGCATTTCATAATTCTGAATGGTAACGGGCTGCAGCCCATAATCCAGCGCCAGTTTAAAAGCCGGCCCGATGGTACAACCTCCGCACTGTACACATCCTTCCCAAAAGCGATATTTACAGCTCACTTTTTTGGCGCAGTAGGGAAGAAGCAGCACCGTGGCGTTTTCCACCTGCTCAAAATCTCCCCCCACCATATAAACTGAGTTAATATCCTTTAAGCCAATTCCGTGGTCCAGTAAATCCTTCTTTTTAACAGCATCCCATATGGCAATGGTAAAATCTTTCGGGGTAAGGCCCGGAATCTTGACCTGTTTTTCTCCAAAAAACCTACTAATTATGCTGAGTATTTGATTAAAATCAGCCGGGACGTCTCGCAGTAAATTTTCCAAATCAAAGATGGCGTTTTTCGGGTAAACAAAAAAATCACCGGTAATTAAAATAGTCAGGATTCTTTCTGTATAGCCGTCTAAAATGACAGATGTCCTGATGAGGCCGCCTTCATTTTTATAAAGAGACTTTAACTCCTGACGCTGCAGCGGCGACCGGCGTATATTATCCACCCATTTTACTGATTTAAATTTCGGTATAGTCTCAACTAACAGCTTTTCCTCTTTCTGGGATAAGACCCCTTCAGTGAATTTAACTCCCAACTCGTGGGAGAATCCTTTTACGATAGCCGTCTTAATATCCTCAATGGCCGGGGTATAGCCCAATTCCCATTTCAAACAGGTAACCCGCTCTTTTACCGACTCTATTTCCTTATCCTTTAGTTTTTCCGTAGGTATCCTTAATGCCCTTAACATTGTATCCACATCAAAATCCACCAGGAGAGTCCCTTGAAATAAAAACGCATTATCTAATTCAGTCCCCCCGGTACCTGAAATTTTCCGGTGGTTTATTTCAATGTCATTCCTGTACCTAAACTTGGCCTTTAGGCCAAACTCACCCAATGCAAAAATTACTGCATTGCTGAGCTTTTCATACAACTCCTCTATTTTATTGGGAATGGCAGGATGATTCTTATCAGCAAATATCTCCCAGCCAAGCTGGGTTTCATCCCAGTACAATCCCCCGCCGCCGGTAATACGACGATTGATATCTATACCATTGTCCCTGCAGTAATCAATGCGAATCTCCTGCTCAATACTTTGATGATAGCCAACCAAGACACAAGGAGGACTAAACTGCAGAAACCTAAGCGTATTAGGTGTCCAGCCCTTCCCTTTAGCGGTTAAGACCACTTCATCTAATGCCATATTTTCTGCTGCAGTTTTTATCCCCGTATCAAGCAAACGCCAAGTTTCCACTTCACGAGCACCTCCTTCATGTTATTATACTATATTTTTGTTTTTCACTTTTAAGGTCATTGGGATAATTGTATCCATAAATTTATGAAAGCGGCAGGTACCATTTTACTATGTCTGTCTTATCCGCTAAATCATCTTGATAATAATAACGGTATCCCAAAATTTTCCCAGAATGAGACGGATTTTAGGATACCGAAATGAAACTCGCAACTAGTTCGTCATCATAACCGCCCTTTCGGAAAGGGCGGTTGTTTATTTACACTATTCAGTTTCCTCTTCAAGTGGTTCTGCTTCACCTAACGTGACTTTACTAAGCTAACCCTAAAAGTATTGAGAAATATGGGTTTGAGGCTAATAATTGTATAGACTAAAAAA
>CAZGXM010000001.1:0-104065 GCA_964529795.1 uncultured Thermoanaerobacteraceae bacterium | reverse complement strand
TTTCTGATATTGTATCATTACCGGGGTTTGTCTGTCAACAATAAATTCGGGGACGTTCTTGACTTGAATTCCAGTATATGTAATATTGATCAAGTCAAGAAGAACGTCCCCACTTGAATTGAAAATAATTCGTAAAATAGGTAGCAAACATGTTAATAAGTTAAGGTGCCTGGCAGCAATTGTTTAAATGGTGCAACACTTTATCAACTATTATGGGAATGGCGTCTGCAACCTTATCAGAACAGCCTTCTTTAAAAGTAGTGTTATCTTCCACTTCCACGGCATAGATTGTCACGGTTTCCGGTGCTGGCATTTTAAGCATCCTGGCAAAATCCAGGCTGGTGGCCAGGTTCATATCGTGGATGGACACCAGCCGGATTGTCTCCTTAAGGGCATCGGGAGAAAACTCATAGATTTCCCCCACTTTTCCATCTCTTGTCTGGATGGAGTCAATTATGATGGCCTTATCATAGCCAAGCATCAGGTCCAGGAGGTTGAACCCGGCTAAAGATGCTTCCTTCACATCCACAGGGGCACCGGGGGGGAGCTTCTCTTTTATTTCCCTGGCTGTAAATATCCCTACGCCGTCATCACTGAGAATGGGATTGCCCAAGCCAATAATTACAGTTTTTACTGCCATAAATGCTCTTTCACATTCCCTTCTTGATCGAAAATCTTAATTTCCAGGGGTGCTTTGCCGGGCAGAGAATGGGTAGCACATGAGAAACAGGGGTCATAGGCCCTAAAGGCCATTTCCACCATATTTAAAAGGCCTTGGTCTACCTTGCCGCCTTTGATGAGCTTTTCTGCCGCCCGGCGGATGCTCAAGTTTATGGCGGCGTGGTTATTGGTAGTGCCCACTATCAGGTTGACCCTGGTAATCATCCCGTTGCTGTCGGTCTGGTAGTGGTGGAGTAATGTCCCCCGAGGTGCTTCCACCACCCCAACGCCTTCTTTCGGTGTTGCTCTGGGAATAATCCGCACATCGGGGCTGGCCACTGTTTCCTCTGACGCCAGTTCCACCAGCCGCTCGGCAGCGTAAAGGAGTTCCACCAGCCTTGCCCAGTGGAAGGCCAAGGTTGCCTGGACCGGTTTACCGCCAAGAGTATCAATCATTTTCTGGTATGCTTCATTGGCCAGCGGTGTAGCCATACCTTCAGAAACGTTTATTCTTCCCAATGGGCCTACCCGGTAAATACCGCTGTCTTTACCATCGGTAAAGCCTTTCCACCCGATATTTTTCAGAAAGGGAAACTTCAGGTATGTCCATTTTTCCACCCGTTCTTCAATATGGTCCAGGTATTCGCTGGGGTAAAATTTGGTAAATTCCTTACCGTCTTGACCCACCACGCGGATTTGGCCGTCATAGAAGTTCATTTGGTTGTTTTCATCCACCAGACCCATGGAATAACTGTCCAATTGGTAAACATCTCCCAAAATAAGGTCCACGTAAGCTTTATTCTTCAGCACCACCTGCTCAAAGATGTCCAGGGACACCTTGGCGAACTCAACGCAAGACTTGCCTTTAGTCAGTATTTCCTCACGCTGTTCTGAGGTAATACCCTTACTCATACCACCGGGCAAACCGGTAACCGGGTGAGTAGCCTTGCCGCCAATAATGGACTGGATGTCCTGGGCATAGGCGCGGTGCTTTATAACCTCACTGCCTGTCTCCAAACCCACTTTACCCACTACACCGAGAATGTTGCGTTCCTCAGGTTTCGCATCCGGTCCCAACACAAAATCCGGTGCCGCCAGGGCATAAAAATGGGCAATATGCGAATGGATAAAATGGGCGCAGTACATAAGTTCCCGCAGCATTTTCGCTGTTTTGGGCGGTTCTACCTGCCAAACGCCGTCCAATGCCTTGACACTGGCAAGGTGGTGCGCCTCTGGGCAGACCCCGCAAATACGCGGTACAATACGGGCAACTTCTTCTGCCGGCCTTCCCTCGCAGAACTTTTCAAAGCCCCGTAATTCCGGTATCTGCAGGTAACTGTTGGCCACATTTCCGTTGTTGTCCAGAAATATCTCAATCTTTCCGTGCCCCTCCAATCGGGTAATGGGGTCTATGGAAATTTTTTTCATGATGCGTCCTCCTCCCGCTTCCGTCTCAGCATTGAGTCAGGTAAGCTAAAACGATAAAAAGTACCGGCAGGGTCTGTTAAAAGATGGCTTATCTTTCTTACTTGCTCGGCATCGTTACTGTCAATGATTGATGCAAGGGCACCCACCAGCTTGGCCCCCTGGTCCATAACACGTTCAGTGGGCCCGAAACAGCCGCGGCAGGGCATGTTGGCAGCAGTACAGCGGCCACCGCAGCCGCCCCGGGTAGCAGGACCGCAGCAGACAATGCCCTGCTCCAGGAGACATATTTCCGGGTCTATGTTTACTTCCACCGGACGTTTAAATTTTGTTACCCGTTTATCTTCTTTCTTCCTGGTGCATTCGTCACACAATGTCTTAGCCCCGGCTATCACCGTACTTTTCGGCGGCAGGTTGCCGCCGACAATAGCCTCGATAGCCTTCCAGATTAAGTCCACAGGCGGCGGGCAGCCAGGGAGATAATAGTCCACATCTACCACCTGGTCCAGGGTGCACACTGTATTATAGAACTCGGGTAGGGTGAGTTCTCCCTCGCGCACCCTCACAGTGGTCGCGGGTACTATCCTGTCAGGGTTACCAGTAGACTCCGACTCCAGGTAAACCCGCTGAAAAATCTCATCCCGGTTAAAAAAATTGCTCAGCCCGGGAATCCCACCAAAACAGGAACAAGAGCCAAATGCTACCAATATTTTGGACTTCCGGCGTAATAGCTCAGCCATTTCCCTGTTTTCGCCATTTCTAATGGCACCGTGGAACAAGCAGACATCAATGGTATCGTCATCCATTGCTTTCACGTCACTGTATTTAGGATCAGCAGCCAAAGGCCAGAGCACGATATCTGCCGCCTCCCCAACCTTCAATATCTTTTCGTTAATATCCAAAATGGCCACATCACAACCGCCGCAGGCCGCCGTCCAATAAACCGCTAATTTAAGCTTAGGCAAGTTTCTCCCCTCCCTTCAGCTTCAGGGGTCCCAGTTCTTCAATTTTATTGGTCATTTCTTCAACTATCTTAGCAAATTTCTCCCCTTCAGAAGCGGAAACCCAAACCAGTTTCAAGCGTTCCTTCTCTATTCCCAGCTGTTCCAGCATGGTGGAAAGCAGGGGTTCCCGCCGCATTGCCTTGATGTTACCATCAACATAGTGGCAGTCGCCGGGGTGACAGCCGCTGATCAGCACACCGTCGGCCCCCTCTTTGAATGCCTTAATTACAAACAAAGGGTCCACCCTGCCGGTACACATGACACGTACAATCTTAATGCTGGTGGGATATTTTATCCTGGCGGTACCGGCCAGGTCGGCACCGGTATAAGAACACCAGTTACATAGGAAACCGACAATTAAAGGTTCAAAGGTTTTGTTTTCGCTCATATTGCACAGACCCCCTCTATCTGAGCCAGTATCTGTTCATTGGTAAAGTGTGAGATGCTGATTGCCCCGGAAGGGCATGCCGCTCCGCAAGTGCCGCAGCCCTTGCATACCGCTTCGTTAATCCAGGCTACCTCCTGTTCCTCGTCATAACCAATTGCCTTAAAATGGCACATGGTGAGACAGATCCTACAGCCGGAACATATATCCGGGTCAACTGAGGCGCTGACAGGCGAAATTGCCACCTTGCCCCGGGCAATTACTGATAGGGATTGGGCCGCCGCAGCCGACCCTTGAGCCACAGTGTCCGGGATGTCCTTGGGACTCTGGCAGCAGCCGGCCAGATGAATACCGTCAGTAGAAGTCGTCACCGGGTCCAATTTGATATGTGATTCAAGGAAAAAACCGTCCTGACTCCGGGAGATACCAAATAATTGGGCTACTTTTTCACTGTCCCGCCGGGGTATCAACGCGGTGTTCAGCACTACCATATCCACCGGTATCTCCCTGAAGGCACCCAGCAGGGTATCCTCAGCCCGTACCGTCAGCTGCCCGTCAATTTCCGTAACTTCCGCACCCTTACCGCGGATAAAGTTTACTCCTTCTTCCTGCACACGATTGTAAAATTCCTCGTACTGTTTACCAAAGGTACGTATGTCGATGTAAAATTCGTATACTTCAGCGTTGGTTTTTTCTTTCACCAGGTGTGAGAATTTCACCGAACTCATGCAGCACACTCGGGAACAGTGCCTGTGATAGTTTTCGTCCCGGCTGCCAATACAATGGAGTACTGCCACCCTCTTCGGTTTCGTACCGTCTTTTAAAAGTATCTTGCCCCCGGTGGGACCAGACGCATTGGTCATTCTTTCAAACTGGATACCGGTCAATACGTTGTCATACATGCCATAGCCCCATTGGGGTCCCACGGTGGGGTCAAACAGTTCATAACCAGTGGCCAGAATAATGGAACCCACGTCCAGCTCCGTCATTTCCTCTTTCTGTCCGAAATCGATGGCCTTTCGCTGGCACGCGTCCACACAGGGCTGCTTACATTTCCCCTTGGAGAGATAAAGGCATTTTTCACTATCAGCAATAGCCTTAAGGGGTACTGCCTGGGGAAACGGGATATAAATGGCGCTCCGTTTCCCCAAACCCTCGTCAAATTCGGAGGGGATACGCTTTTTCATTACACAGGCAGCCTCGCAGTCACCGCAACCGGTGCAGGCCTGCTCATCAACATAACGGGGTCTGATCTTAATCTGTACTTTAAAATTACCTACATAACCGTCTACCTTCACCACATCCGCATTGGTAATAAGCTTGATATTGGGATCCTGGTTGACACTTACCATTTTTGGCGTCAGGATACACGCTGCACAATCCATAGTGGGAAAGGTCTTATCAAACTTGGCCATATGACCGCCAATGTAGGGTTCCCGTTCAACCAGGTAAACCGGATACCCGGCGGCGGCTATCTGCAGCGCTGCCTGGATACCGGCAATACCGGCACCCACCACCATGGTGGCTTTATTAACAGGAACTTCCTTTTCATCAATGGGCTGATGGTACTGAACCCTTCTTGTCGCCGCCCTGATAAGGGATATGGCTTTGGCAGTGGTAGACTCGCCGGCAATGGATGACCAGGAACACTGTTCCCGGATGTTGGCCATTTCCAACAAAAATCCGTTCAGGCCAGCCTGTTCCAGTGCCTTTCTAAAGGTAAGTTCGTGCATCCTGGGGGAACAGGAAGCTACAACTACTCTATTTAAACCCAGGTTCTTGATATCTTTTTTGATCAGCTCCTGCCCCGGGTCGGAACACATGTATTTGTAATCCCTGGCAATAACCACTTTATCCCAGTTGAGGGCTTCTTGGACTACTTTTTTCACATCCACTGTGGCAGCAATATTGGTACCGCAATGGCAGATATAGACGCCGATTTTTTCCGTCATCATCACACCTCCTAAGCGTAATCCTGTAATATTTTTTCTGCCGGCACTATTCCCCGGTTCAACCCCAAGCGCCGCTTCTCAACACCGAAAGCCAGTCCCATCAACTGGGTAAAGTAGACTACAGGTATTTCGTAGGCAGTATTAAATCTTTTATTTATCTTGCTTTGATAGGCATCCAAATTAAGCTGGCACAGGGGGCAGGTCACCACCAGGGCCTGGGCGCCCCGTTCACTGGCTTCGGACAGGATAGCTTTCATCATTTCCAGAGCAAGCCCTTCATTAGTGGAAATCAATGCCCCACCACAGCACTTGGTCTTGCGGTAGAAGGGTAAGACTTTGCTCCCCAAGGCATCCAGCACTTCATCCAAAGATTTGGGCTGTTCCTTGTTATCAAAGCCCTCAGGTCTTACCAGTTGGCAGCCGTAATAGGGAACCACATTTAAGTTTTTTAGCGGGTTTACCACCAGGGATGACAATTGCTCCATGCCGATTTCCTCATAAATTATCTGCAGAATGTGCCTGACACGGATTTTGCTCAATTTTTCTCGAAAGTTCTGCTGGGCAAAGGTTTCTGACAGTTCCCGGTATATTTCCGGGTATTTGCTAAGTTTCTTACTTAGCTGGTTGAGCCGGAGATAGCAGGAATTACAAGAAACGGCCAATTCCCGTAGGTCTTCAGTACATTTTGCCAGGTTGCGGGCGGCCAGCAGCAAAGCCATTTTTTGGTCTTCAGAAGCAGCGGCAGTGGCACCGCAGCAGTTCCAGTCATCCACCTCTTCCAATTCAATGTTTAATACCCTGCAGGTGGCATCGATGGACATCTGGTAATCTACCGCTGCCCCGTGCAGGGAACATCCAGGGTAATAACCGAACCTCATGTCTTAACCCCCCTTACCTGAACCAACATTTGTCGGAGTTCTTTTTTGCCGGTAATGGTCTCAGAAAAGATGTGCAACCGCCGTTTTAAAAACAGCTGAATGCCAACCGGTGCCAATTCCAATAATTTCAGGGGATCAGTCTTTAAAGCATACTTCAGCATTAACTGCCGCTCATTAAGTCGGCCTTCCTTTTCCACCAGCCGGTTAAATGACTGGTAAAATACCGGGGCCGCTGCCTTGGGTTGAAAATACCCGTGTTTAAATGCCAGGTTTTTCAGTGCGTACATCAAATCAGCAAAGATTATTCCCCGCGGGCAACGGGCGGTACAGGTGTAACAGGAAGCACAAAGCCAGATAGCTGTGCTCCCAAGCACTTCTTCCTTGAGACCCGCCCGGATCATGGCAATCAGCTTCCGGGGCGTAAAGTCCATCTTTCCGCTTACCGGGCACGACCCGGTGCAGGTGCCACATTGGATGCATGCCTCGATTTTCTCCCCACCGGGTATGCTTTTTACCTCCTCCAAGAAATCCGCATACACTTTCTCCCTCCGGATACTGGGTAAACTCTGCATCTTCTCCCTCCCTTATGGCCGGCATTAAAATTGTGCCGTAGCTAATAATAGTTTTTACCTCTTCTTTTTCTCAAGTAGCAAAAGATATGCCAATGCAAAAAGGAGGAATGAGGCCGATTCTTCGCCAAAATACACCCAAAAAGCTTAATTTATGACACAAAATTAAAGATGCCATTAAAAAAGTGTTAACCTGAGTTAACACTGGAAAGGCGTTCCAAGTTTACTGGAATATTAATGATGATAATATTTGAGTGAGTGCAGCTGTAGGGCCTTTCACTTGTTTTTCGGCGGGCCTGCACCGCCATGTTTGTTAATAAAACCTCAGCTGGAAGGATCCAACCGCCCAATACAACTGAAACAATTTTCTGAATGTTAACTAAAGTTTATATAGTTAGTGAATTATTCCCAATAATGTTAACCTGGGTTTACATTTCTAGCCTAGGCCATATTTTTTCAACTTTTTGTACAAGGCTGTACGGCTAAGGCCTAGGATTTGGGCGGCCTTTTGTTTGTTACCCTTGGTGTGCTGCAACACCTCTTTGACGTATTCGATTTCCTTATCTTCTATCACTTCGGTTAATGTGGGTAAAAGCAAACTGTTATTGCAGTCCGTATGCTGCAGGAGCTTTTCCGGTAAGTGCTGTCTGTCAATGATGCCATCTACGGCAAGGTTCAGGGCCCGTTCCAGAGTGTTTTCCAATTCCCGAACATTACCGGGCCAGTGATAATGTTTCATTACCTGGTATGCCCGGTCAGTGACGGCAGGTTTGGCCGTATCATAACGGTGACAGAGGCGGGTTAAAATGTTGTTGATCAGGTAAGGCAAATCCTCCGACCGCTCCCTAAGCGGCGGTAAATCTAATCCTATGACCAACAGGCGGTAATATAGATCCTCCCGAAACTTACCCTGTTTGACCATCTCCGGCAGGTCCTGGTTTGTGGCAGATATCACCCGCACATCAATTTTGGTAGTGGTGGTGCCGCCCAGGCGTTCAATTTCCCGGTCCTGTATAACGCGCAGTAGTTTTGCCTGCATTTCCAGGGACATATCGCCGATCTCGTCTAAAAAAATTGTACCTTTATGGGCCAACTCAAAACGTCCCGGCTTTCCGCCACCCTTTGCCCCGGTAAAAGCACCTGATTCGTAACCAAAAAGCTCGGATTCCAGCAGGCCCTGGGGAATGGCTGCACAGTTTACCTTGATAAAGGGATGTTTTTTTCGAGGGCTTTCATAGTGAATTGCCTCGGCCAGCATCCCCTTGCCCGTACCGGTTTCCCCGGATATCAGTACATTGGCGTCAAACTTAGCGGTACGCTTAGCCATTTCCACTGCCTTCCGCAATTTTTCATTACTGCTGACAAAGGGGTGAAAATGGCTGCTGCTGGATGTTTTGGATGCCAGCCGTTCCTGGTAGTAAGTAAGTTCCTCTTCCAATAAATTGACCTTATCCAGCAGCATATTAACGGCACGATGATTACGGGAAATAATGGAACTGATACCACCGATAATAGAACCCTGATTTTTTAATGGTTTTTCCTCAAGCACCACTATTTCCCTGTTGACTTTACTAATTACTTTGGTGATGGTTTCACCGGACTTGAGTACCAGTTCCATCAAGGAAAAGTCAGCAACGTCCCACAACCGGCGACCCAAAACACGGGAAGCATCACAATCAAGATAAGCACTGTACCGCTTATTTGCCCATAATATTTCACCCGTCTGGTCTACTATGGCTAAACCGGTTGATAAATGCTGCAAAATTAGATCTATCTTATTTTTGTTAAACCATTCTGCTACCATAAACTGATCTCCTTTTTAATCAATAAGTACCAATTTGCGCGTCTGACACCACACAATACTGCTTACTCATACCCAGGACAACCAAAAAGTTCAACAAATCCGCGGCAGGTGTTCTCCCTCAAGCCTGGGCAGGATACGTTTTGTACCCAAGCTGGTTTCCAATAAAATTTTGCCCCTATCCTCTCGTACAAGAACGCGGCCGATTACCCGCGCTCTTTCCCCGAAAGGGTTATTTTTCAGTACGGACATTATATCACCCTCTTTTCCCGGCTTGGCAATAATTAGGATTTTCCCCTCATTGGCCAGGTAAAGGGGGTCCAAGCCCAGCATACTGCAGCCCGTGGCCACGGCGGGCAGGACCGGTATTTTTTCTTCACTAATTTCCATAACCGTGCGGGATTGCTCCGCCAGTTCGGCTAAAGTGGTAGCCACACCGCCACGGGTGGGGTCACGCATGCAGGATACGCCACCAGTCCCAACCAGCGCTTGGGCAAGCCTGTTTAAGGCCGCGCAATCACTCCTTACCGGGGATTGGAAGGATAAACCTTCCCGTTGACTTAAAATGGCCAGGCCATGGTCACCAACGGTGCCGCTAACGATTATCAAGTCTCCTGGAGATATTTCTTTAGGGCCAATATTCACACCCTCCGGAATAGTACCGATGCCGGCAGTATTTATATACAGGCCATCTGCGTCGCCCCGTCCCACCACTTTTGTATCGCCAGTAACCACGGAAACCCCAGCATCATTCGCAGCAGCGGCCAGGGAGGTGAGTGCCTTTCTCAGTTCAGCCACGGAAAAGCCCTCTTCAATAATCAAACCTACGCTTAAGTACAATGGCTTGGCACCGGAGACCGCCAAGTCATTAATGGTGCCGCATGCGGCCAGCTTCCCAATATCCCCTCCCGGAAAGAACAACGGCGATACCACGAAGCTATCGGTGGTAAAGGCAATCCTGCCGTTTAAAGACAATACAGCGGCATCCGACAGCTCATGACCGCTGTTGTTGCCGAAAATGGGATAGATAACTCCCTCAATCAACTGCTGGGACAGCCTGCCGCCGCTGCCGTGGGCCAAGATAATGTTATCCCTATTCATAACATATCAACCCTCCTTGGTATCCCGTATACCGGTAATATGCGGCGCAGGTGCCTTCAGATGATACCATGCAGGGGCCTACGGGGTTAACGGGCGTACATGCCTTCCCAAACAATTTGCACTGGGTGGGAAGCTTTATCCCTTTGAGAATATCACCGCAGGCACAGGCGGCGTTAACCTTTCCTGTCATTTCATTAGGTTCAGAAACTGCAAACTTTCTCTTGGCATCAAAAATGCCAAATTCCTCCCTGATTCTCAGGCCGCTCCTGGGAAGCAGACCCAACCCCCGCCACCAAGCGTCCGCCGGCACGAATACTTTTTTGATCACTTCCTGGGCCACATGATTCCCCTGAGGAACCATTCCACGCCGGTATTGGATCTGTATATCGGGTTTATCCCCGGAAATCTGTTCCAGCAGCATCGCCACAGCCTCCAAAATATCCCCGGGTTCAAAGCCGGCAATGACACCGCCCTTGTGGAAACGGCGACTTAAAAATTGGTAGGACTCAAGGCCTATAATGGTACTCACATGACCGGGCAGGATAAATCCGTCTATTTCTACCCGGTCATCAGTTAGTAAAGCCTCCAACGCTGGCGGTACTACCTTGTGCATGGGAAAAACGGAAAAGTTACTGATACCTTTTTCCCGGGCAGTGATAATGGACATGGCGATAGCCGGTATAGTGGTCTCAAAGCCCACACCGAGGAAAATTATTTCTTTATTTGGGTAAGCCTCGGCAAGTTTGATGGCCTCCAACGGCGAGTAGACCACTTCTACCCAGGCCCCTTGACCCCTGGCATCTGAGAGGCAGCTGTTTTTACCGGGTACTTTCAATAGGTCACCAAAGGTTGTGATAATAACGTCTTCCCGGCGGGCCAAATCCAAATAAGCCTCTATCTCCCAATCGTGAGTTACACATACGGGACAACCGGGTCCGGAAATCAAGCGGATATTGTCCGGTAAAAGCTGCCGCAGACCGCTTTTGCCAATGGCATGGGTATGAGTACCGCAAACTTCCATAATGCTCAATGCTCCTTTGGGGTTTAGCTTGGCAATCCGTTGTGAAATTTCCTTAATTTTTTCTTTATTGATTATTGACTTCATCCAATTCCTCCAGTAAGCTCAATGTTTCCAGGGCTTCTTCTTCCTCAATCCTGTGGATGGCAAAACCGGCGTGAACCAGCACCCAATCCCCCTCCTTAACCTCAGGAGTTAGGGCCACAGATATTTGCCGAGAAATACCATCCAATCCCACTTTCGCCATATTACCGGTTACCTTCAATATTTTTAAGGGTACTGCTAAACACATTTTCTCTGCACCTCATCTCCTATCAGGGCTTGCCCCAGGGATATTCCGCCGTCATTGGGCGGTACTTGCCGGTGTCGGTAAACTTTAATTTTTTCATTTGACACCAGTTCCTCAACCATAACGGTAAGTAATTTATTTTGAAATACACCCCCGGAAAGGACTACTTGATCTGAACCGGTCTTTTCCGCCATATAGACCACCCCGTCCCTGATGCTGCGGGCCACTGTCAGGTGGAACTTGTATGCCAGGCGGGAAATGTCTTTTTTCGCCAGTAAATCCGAAACCATCTCTTCCCACAATGGTGAGGTATCCAGGTCAAAGCTGTTTCCGGACTTTTCTTTTAGTTGTATTGAATAAGGTTTCCTTACGTTACCCATATAATGCCGGGCTTTAGTCTCCATTTCCATAGGTCCCTGGCCCTCGTATTTATTTTCTTGGCAGATTCCCAACAGGGCCGCCGCCGCATCAAACAACCGCCCGCAGCTTGAAGTGAATGGGGAATTGATGCCCCGCTTTATTTGCACGGACAATATTTCCTGTTCCTGCTGGGATAAACCTGGCAGGAGGGACGCCGTATGGTCTTTTATCTTTTCTCCCAGGGTAGAAATGAGGAAACTAAAGGCCATACGGTCAGGCCTTTTGATAGAAGCGACTCCACCGGGCAGAGGTATATATTCCAGATGCCCTATCCGTTTAAAACCGCCGTAATCGCCATACAGAAATTCAAACCCCCAAATACCACCGTCCATGCCAAAGCCGGTACCGTCGCAGACCACAGCCATAACTTCTTTTCCCAAGTCATTGTCCGCCATACAACTGACCATGTGGGCATGATGGTGCTGGACGGCTACCAGCGGAACATCCCATCGCTCAGACATTTCCCCGGCATAACAGGTGGTTTGGTAATCCGGGTGCAGGTCATGGACGATTAACCGCGGCTTAATGCCCAGCAGGGAAATCATTTTTGGAACTGCTTTTTCGTATTTCTCATAATTCAAATAATTATCCAGATCCCCCCAGTGCTGGCTTAAAAACACCCGCTCGTCTTTAGCCAGGGCAAAGGTGTTTTTTAAATTGCCGCCGCAGGCTAACAGCGGTTTCAATTTCCGCTTTAACTGGATGGGCAATGGCACGTACCCCCGGGACCGGCGAATAAACTGCCACCTCTCCCCTACTACCGTGCCCACCGAATCGTCACAGGGGTTCTCAATATCCCGATCATGGATAATAAAGTAGTCAGCAATGTCCTTTAGCTGCTCCAGCGCCTCGTGGTTTTCTGTCACCAAAGGGTTACTGGACAAATTGGCGCTGGTCATCACCAAGAGGCGAATCTTTTGGGAAAAAAGCAACTGATGCAGCGGTGTGTAGGGAAGCATAACTCCCAGGGAATCCAAACCCGGGTTGATGCCCGGCGAAAGTTTTGCCGTATCTTTTTGCTCTAAGATAACGATGGGCCGGGCGGGACTGACCAAATGTTCTTCTTCTTTTACGGAAAGATGACAGTAATGCCTTACCGTCTGCAGGTCCGCGGCCATAAGCGCAAAGGGTTTGGCGTCCCTTTTTTTTCTGTCTCTTAACCGGGACACCGCCTCTTTGTCCAAGGCGTTACAGGCCAGGTGAAATCCCCCCAGTCCCTTGATTGCCACAATTTTCCCCATCTCCAGCGGGTTGCAAATATTCCCATGGATCACTACTCCGCGGGAGTCCAGTAACTCCATTTTAGGCCCGCAGACAGGGCAGGCATTGGGCTGGGCATGGAAACGCCGGTTGCCGGGGTCTTCGTACTCTTTTTGACATTGGGGGCACATGCTAAACTGCGCCATGGTGGTATAATGCCGGTCATAGGGAACATTCTGGATAATGGTAAACCTTGGCCCGCAGTTAGTACAGTTGGTAAATGGATAGGCAAATCGCCGGTCGGTGGAATCCAGCAGCTCATTCATACAGTCGGTACAGGTCCCCACATCGGGAGGTATGAGTACTTTTCTATCTTCCTGGGCGTAGCTTTGCTGAATAAAAAAACTGCTGTATCCTTGCAGCTCTGCGTCCTGACAGGTATGTCCCGTTATTTTAGCCAGCGGCGGGGGCAAGGTGAGAAGTTCATTGAGGGCTCCTTCTATATTTTGCTCCCATCCTTCCCAGTGGATGGCCACTCCCTGGCTGTTATTCAATACCCACCCGGTCAAACCGTGTTTTTGCGCCAGTTGATAAACAAAGGGACGAAATCCCACGCCCTGAACAATACCGAAAACCTTTATTTCTCTTGCTGCATTGGTGTTATTCATTCCCTTCACCTTTGCCTCTCCATTTACAGCTGGTGAGTTGAGTCGTGTTCAGAAACAAATGCGTTCAAGCTAGTTTCTACTGTAACCGGCACATTTCCGGGAAATGTCTGCCGCCAGGTCTCGTAGCCACCGGCACCAGCGGTCCATTCCCTCGCCGCTGGAAGCAGACATTTTAAATATCTCTATTTCCGGATTCAAATTCAGCACATCCTCATAGAACCTATCCAAATTAAAATTACTGTAAGACAGCAAATCAGTTTTGTTTAAAATGCAGGCCCGGGCTTCTTGAAACATTAGCGGGTACTTGGCCGGTTTGTCATCCCCCTCCGGCACACTGAGCACCACTATCTTCTCATGTTCTCCCAGGTTATAGGTGCCAGGGCAGACCAGATTGCCTACATTTTCAATGATGATCAGGTCTAATTTCTTTAGTTCCAGCTCTTGTAAAGCCTGGTTGATCATGTTGGCATCCAAGTGGCAGCCGCCTTCGGTGTTTATCTGCACCACCGGTACTCCCTGGCGATTAATACGCTCAGCATCCCTGCTGGTCATCAAATCACCTTCAATAATTGCCACGTTTAGCTCTTTTTTAAGGAAAGGAATGGCCTTTTCCAAAATGGTGGTTTTACCGGCTCCTGGAGAACTCATAATATTTACAGCCAGAATACTGTGACTGTCAAAAATTTCCCTGTTTACCCCGGCTAGGTCCTCATTGCGTTTCATAATGTTTCTCAGCACTTTGATTTTCAAAATCAGCCCTCCTATTCGCCTTCAATATGATCTATATATAGTTCTTTCCCGGACACAATCCGTTCAACCGCCCCGCCACAGTGGGGACAGGAGTAACATTCACCCTGAGTAAATGCATACTCAGCAGCACAGCTCCTGCAAAGAGCCACGGCGGGTATTTTGTCAATATGCAGTTGAGCCCCTTCATAAGGGGTATTTTCCGTACAGACCTGCCAGCAAAAACGCAGCACATCGGGGACTACCCCGGTTAATTCCCCCACTAGCAAATATACTTTACTGACCTGTTTTAACCTGTGCTCTTTGACTTGTTCGTTAATAACCGCCAATAGGTTATCCACAATTGCCATCTCGTGCATAAGTACCATCCCTTATGTGGACATATTCTAAATTTTTAAACTCTTTATAATAATATGTTATCTTTTCGTTACACAATGATGCTTTTCCTTCTTAGTTTTTAAAAAATGTGGGGACGGCTTTTGGCTTGAATACCGGCGCCTGGCAGCGTTCATCGTTCATAGAAAAAACACCTCCGGTGGACCGGAGGTGTTTTCCCCTTCTTTTTATGATACTTTCGGTCTCGGGTATAAACCAGCCATTTCTACGATGGTAGGAATGATTTCTTCCCAGGCCACTGCCATGATGTGTATACCGGCAATACCTTCCACCTTTTGCAGGTGTTTGATCTGTTCCACACAGATTTCCACACCCTCCGCTTTGGGGTCTTCCGCTTTCTCCATGCGCTCAATAATCTCATCCGGCACAATCATCCCGGACACGTACTTCTGCATGTAGCGGGCGGCCTTATGAGACTTGAGCGGCATCAGGCCGGCAATGATTTTCGCCCGTTTATGCAGGCCCCGTTCCCGGACCATTTCCATCCAGCGTTCAAACCGCTCCATATCAAAAATACACTGGGTCTGGATAAAGTCGGCGCCGGCGTTAATCTTCTTCTCCAGGCGCAGTACCCGGTATTCAAAGGGGTCGCCGAAGGGGTTGGCCACCGCGCCGATAAGGAAGCGCGGTTCACTTTCCTTCATCTCTTCACCGCAGATGAATTTCTTTTCATCACGCATCTGCTTCAAAGCCGCTACCAGTTGGATGGAATCAATGTCATGCACGTTTTTACTGGTAGGATGGTTTCCAAACGACTGGTGGTCACCGGAAAGACAGAGTACGTTTTTCACGCCCAGACTGGCAGCGCCTAACAGGTCGCTTTGAATGCCGATGCGGTTTCTGTCCCGCACGGTCATCTGCACGATAGGCTCCAGGCCTTCAGACAGTACGTGTACCGCCGAAGCAATACTGGAAATCCGCACGATAGCAGTCTGGTTGTCAGTCAGGTTTGCTGCATCCACATAATCTTTCAGTTTTTTAGCATGCTTTTTGATGATCTCCGGGTTGGCATGCTTCGGAGGACCAATCTCACCGCTGACAACAAATTCACCCTGGTCCAGCAACTTTTCCAATCTGCTGCCGCTTTTCATGGTATCATCACGTCCTCTCTCACAACCTTACGCGGGCCGCCGTCCCTGGACTTGGACCAGTCTTTGACAGGTTCAATTTCCAGCAGTTTATCCAGTTGGCCCAACTTTTTCATCCGGTCGTAAATCAACTGCCAGGCACAGTCCACCTCGGAATTTATCTCACACTTGCCGTCCTGGGAACCGCCGCAGGGACCGTTGAGGATGGACTTGGAACAGCGAATGATGGGGCAGATACCCCCGGTTTTGTGCAGGATACACTCGCCGCACAAGCCGCAGCGTTCCCCCCAGACACCGTGTTCCAGGGCGCCGCCGGCAAATTTGGTGTTCAGCGCCGGCACCACCCACTTGTCAAAACGCTCGGCAATAAACTGGACGCCTACACCACATGCCATGGATACTATGCAGTCAATATCACCAGTGATGTGTTTTTCCAGCATATCCATATACTCGGGGTCGCACTGGCGGCTCAAGGTAACTTCCACAGTTTCCAGAGGCTTGTCTTCCTTCTTGCGCAGCATGCGCAGAGCGGAAGCCAGCACCCCCACTTCCTTTTCCCCACCGGCAAGGCAGACTGTCACACAACCACCGCAGCCGACAACCAGTACCTTGTTGGCATCTTCGATTAGTTTGGCAACTTCAGCGATAGGTTTTCCCTGAGCAACAATCATCTAGCATGTCACCCACTTTCTAATAGTTTGAGACTTACTCATCACTCTCATCTTCTTTGCCCGCCGCAGCTTCCTTCTTGCTTTTGTAAGCAGGATTTAAAGGGCTGGGACCAAGCTTTTTGATTCTGTCCGTCATTTCCCGGGCCACCTCGGCAAAACGGGGCCCCATGGAGCCGGACAGGTTAAACATCTCCAGCCGCTCTCCGCCAACGCCGATTTCGTCCAGTAATTTCTTTGCTTCCCTGATCCGCCGCTTGGCCATGATGTTGCCCTTCAGGAAGTGGCAGTCACCCTCCAGGCAACCGACCACGTAGACTCCATCGGCTCCCCTTTCAAAGGCTTCCAGTATCACCCGGATGTCGGTTTTGCCCGAGCAGGGCAGTTCCACAATGCGAATATTGGGTGGGTACTGCAGCCGCATGGAACCGGCCAGATCTGCAGCAGAGTAAGCGCAGTAGTAGCAACAGAAGGCAACCAGTCTGGGTTCAAAGTCGCTCATTTATAGCACCTCCGCCAGCAAGCCCTGTACTTTCTTAATGACTTGCTCATCTTTATAATGCTGCAGCTGAATGGCCTTGGCAGGACATTCGGAAACGCATGTGCCGCATCCCTGGCACTGTACTTCATTGATTTCTGCAACAAACTCGTCATTAATCTTCGGCACATTGTAGGGGCAGACACGCACGCAGGTAAGGCAAGCGGCACATTTATCCTGATCGACTTTCGCTACCACGCCGCCTACCATCAGGTTCTCCTTGGAGAGGATGGTGCATGCCCGTGCCACGGCACCCTGGGCCTGGTAAATCGCCTCATTGACAAACTTGGGCGAATGGGCGCTGCCGCAGAGGAAAAGTCCAGCCGACGGGAAGTCAATGGGTCCAAGCTTCGCGTGAGTTTCTACGAAGAACCCGTCCTCATTCAAGGTAGTCTTAAACATAGTGCCCAGCTTGGCAATGTCAGCAGGAGCCACTGTAGCCGCAGCCAAAACCACCTGGTCAGGATGCAGCACAATAGTTTCCCGGGAAGAAGGGTCGAAAACTTCCATCTTCAATAAGGGTGTTTCCTTGTTCACTGTTTCCAATTTGGGCTTGTTTTCCGGTTCGTACTGAATAAACACTACCCCCAATTCTCTGGCCAGCTTGTAGTATTCTTCATAGAAACCGTAAGTCCTGATATCCCGGTAGAGAATATAAACTTCGGTGCCGGGATGCTCATTTTTTATCTTAATGGCGTTTTTCAATGACTGGGCGCAGCAGGTACGGCTGCAATACTTCCGTTCCTCATCCCGGGACCCGACGCACTGGACCATTACCACCTGTTTGTTTTTCCTGGCATCCCACTCACCGTCAAACAGCTGCTGCTCCAGTTGGGTATTGGTAACAACCCGCGAGTCTTCGCCGATGAGGTATTCATCGGCTACAAACTCCCTGGCGCCGGTGGCCACAATCACCACACCGTGCTCGAGCTTAATGGTGTTGCGCACGTGTTCTTTACCGGTTTCCGCCTGGGAAATAGTTGTGACAAAGTGGCCCTGGTGTCCGCCAAAGTCCTCAACGCGGCTGTTGGTATACACTTTAACAAGCTCGTTATCTTCAATCTTTTTGATGGTCTCTTCCACAAATCCTTGCAAATCCCTGCCGTCAATGGTGCGGCGGAGATTCCGGGCAAAGCCGCCCAACTGCGGTTCTTTCTCCACAATAAATGATTCATAACCCTGTTCCGCCATGGACAGGGCCGCTGTCATGCCGGCAATACCGCCGCCCACAATCAGCGCCTTGGGCACTACCGGCACCGGGTGCAGGTGCAGCGGTTCGTGAGTTTGTACTTTTTCTATGGCTCCTCGCACCAGGTCCTTGGCCTTACGGGTGGCCGCAGCATGGTCGTCCCGGTGTACCCAGGAACACTGGTCACGAATGTTGGCCATTTCAAACAGGAACTGGTTTAAGCCTGCCTCACGGCAAACTTCACGGAACAACGGCTGGTGAGTACGGATGGTACATGATGCCACCACCACACGGTTAAGATTGTGTTCCGCTACCAGTTCCTTGATTTTCTTGGTAGTATCCTCAGAACAGGTGTAGAGATTATCCACGGCATAGACAACACCGGGAATGGTCCTGGCATATTCCACTACACCGGGTACGTCCACCACCGAACCGATGTTGATACCACAGTGACAGATGAAGACACCCACCCGCGGTTCCTCTTGACTGACATCTTTTTCTTCGGGGTAATCCTTACTTCTTACCAGTGTCCCCCTGGCAGCGGACAGGGCGCCACCGGCGGTGGCTGCCGCCGCACTGGCGTTCATTACCGTTTCCGGAATATCCCGCGGCCCCTGGAATGCACCGGCCACATAGACACCGGGCTTACTGGTTACCGTGGGATTAAAGGTATCTGTGTCAGCAAAACCAAATTTGTTCAGCTTGAAGTCAACAATTTCCGCCAGGTCTGCAGCGGCCTTGGGCGGCTGTACACCCACAGCCAGCACCACCAGGTCGAACTCCCCGGTCACCACTTCGCCGTCCTGAAGATACTGGATAGAGAGGTTCTTGGTGATGGGGTCCTCCTTGACGCTGGATATCATCGTACGGGTATATTTAACTCCTGCCGCCTTGGCGGATTCAACATATTTATCAAAATTCTTGCCGTAGGAGCGCATATCCAGGTAGAAAATAGTCGGCTCAATGTTGCTGTCGTGCTCCCTGGCGATGATTGCTTCTTTGGTGGAATACATACAGCAGATGGACGAGCAGTACTCACCACCGTTACGGGCACAGTCCCTGGAGCCCACACACTGGATAAAGGCAACCTTTACCGGCGGCCTGCCGTCGGATGGCCGCTCCACGTGGCCCTTGGTAGGACCGGTGGAACTTAAGAAACGCTCAAACTCCAGGCTGGTGACCACGTTCTCATAGATACCGTACCCGTATTCCCCGGTCTTTTCCGCATCAAACAGGTCATAGCCGGGCACCAAAATCATGGAACCAACGTCCAGCTCAACGGTTTCTTCCCGCTGCCAGTGCTGTACCGCATCTTTCTTACAAACGGCCTCACACTGGAGACATTCGGAACAGATACCGCAGTTCAGGCAGCGCTTGGCCTCCTCAATGGCCTGTTCCCGGGTAAAGCCTTGATAAACCTCGTCAAAACCCTTGACACGCGTCCCGGGGTCTGCCATGCCCTGCGCCAGGCGGGCATTTCCCCTGATTGGTGTTTTTAGCGGCGGGCCCAATTTTTCTTCACGGCTTACCGTCCTGTCTTCCGCCAGGTCCTCACCCTTGATATAGCGGTCAATGGAGATGGCTGCTTCATGAGCTGCCGCCACAGCTTCCACCACTGACTTGGGCCCGGTGACAATATCGCCGCAGGCAAAGACGCCTTCAGCGCCGGTGGCCATGGTAATGGGGTCGGCGACAATGGTCCCGCCGCGGGTAATTTCTATGCCGCTGTTTGCCGGGATGAAGGAAAGGTCGGATGCCTGGCCGATGGCGACAATCACCATATCCGCAGCAAAATCTTTCTTCACACTTTCATCAAAGCGGGGACTGAATCTCCCCTCCTCATCAAACACCGCGGTACATTTCTTCATGGTGACACCGGAGACCTTTCCGCTTCCCAAAAATTTCTCCGGTCCCCAGGAAGGATTGACCTTGACACCTTCTTCAATGGCTTCTTCAATTTCCCACTCGTGGGCAGGCATTTCCTCCCGGGATTCCAGGCATGCCAGGTTCACTTCCGCCGCACCCAGGCGCAGCGCCGTGCGGGAAACGTCAATGGCCACGTTACCCCCGCCAATGACCAGCACTTTCCTGCCCACCGGCGGTTTTTCTCCCAGGGCCGCTTTCCGTAAGAAATCAACACCGCCAACAATACCTTCCTGGTCGGAGCCCTCAAGTTTCAACATCCGGGACTCCTGCGTACCCACGGCAATCAGTACCGCAGCATATTCGGACTGAAGTTGTTCCAGCGCAATATCTTCACCAATTCTGGTATTTCCTTTAAACTCGATGCTGCCTGTGCCCAGTATCCAGTCAGTTTCCCTCTGCACTACCGCTTCGGGCAGGCGGTAACGGGGAATACCGGCACGCAGCATACCACCCGCTTCCGGTAAAGCGTCATATACAGTCACCATATACCCGGCCAGCGCCAGGTCCCGGGCTGCAGTGAGGCCACCGGGCCCGGCGCCGATGACGGCAATGCGTTCATCCCGGGGTTCGGCTTCAACCTCCGGAACTTCCGCCGCTTCATCCATCCAGCCGTAATCCGCCGCTGCCCGCTTGAGATAGGCAATGGCAATGGGGTCGTCGTATTCCGCCCGGTTACATTCGCCCTCGCAGGGGTGATGGCAGATACGGCCGCAGATACCGGCAAAAGGCATGCGCCGCCGCACCACTTCCAGGGCTTCCTTGAATTTGCCCCGGGAAATCAATGCCACGTAGCCCTGGGCGTTTGTCCCCGCCGGACAGGTGCTGCGGCAGGGCGGCGTACCCCGCTTTTCAATTAAAAACTTGTTGGGCACAGCCTGGGGGAAAAGCTTGTAGACCGCTTTCCGGAAATCCATATTTTCGTTAAACTCGTTGGGCACCTCTACCGGACAGGCCTGTTCGCAGTCACCGCAGGCGGTACATTCCTCAATATCGATGTAACGCGGAGTTTTCTTGACCTTAACTTTGAAGTTACCCGCCTCACCCTCCACCCGGGTGATGGTCGAACAGGTATAAAGGTCAATATTCGGGTGACCGAGAGTGTCCGTCATCTTCGGACCCAACAAGCACATGGCACATTCGTTGGTAGGGAAGGTTTTGTCCAACTGGGTCATCTTACCGCCAACGGACGGTTGATCTGTCACCATATGCACCAGATAACCGGCATCGGCCAAATCCAAAGCGGACTGCATGCCGGCAATACCGCTGCCCAGGACCAAAACCGACCCTACAACTGAATTGTTTTTCTTGTTTTTCATGCATCTCACTACCTTCTCCAGTAAGATTTACACCCTTAACAATACACATCACGAATCCAATGTAACGGCCCGTGCGGTATTAAGATGTAGCCAACAAATTCAGTGAGCGCAGTAATGGGACAGGGTCAATCAGATGTTTCTTCAGCCAATCGCCGGCCCCGCCGGCGCCGATCGCCAACCCAATCAGTTCAGTAATATAAAAGACAGGGACGCTGCTGCCGGGGCCGCCGCCGGCCTCATGCTGCCGTGTGTCAAGGTTGGTTTGACACAAAGGACAGGCTGTGACAATGGCATCTGCACCGGCATACCGGGCAGCATCCACCAGTTTTTTCGTCAGTTTCAGCACCAGTTCCGGCTGGGAAATAGATAAACTGGCGCCGCAGCATTCGGTTTTGTAAGACCAGCGGACACATTCGGCTCCCAAAGTGTCCAGCAGCTTATCCAACTTTCGGGGCTGCTCGGGATTATCTTCAAATGCCACCACTTTTGCCGGTCTGGTCAAGAGACAACCGTAATAAGGAACCACCTTCAAGCCGCTTAACGGCTTTGTCAGCAAACCAGTAATCTTTGCGCTGACCTCTTCCCGGGCAAACACGTCCACAACGTGTTTAATGGAAATACTTCCCCGGTATTGAGCACCCATGATTTCCTGCATATCCTGGTTCAATTCCGCACTGCCTTCGCCGTGACTGCGAAGATGATGGTCGGCATTCTTTAATAAATTGTAGCAGGCAGCACAGGGGACCAGTACATCATTACCCTGTTTTTCCGCCAAAATAAGGTTTCGCAAAGGAAGCGCATGAGCCAGATAATCGCTGGTGGAGTGAGCAGAGGTCGCGCCACAGCAGTTCCAATCTTTCAACTCTTCCAGCTCAATCCCCAACTTTTCCAGCACCTTTTTGCTGGAAAAGTTGTACTCTTCAGCTGTGGAGTGCAGAGAACACCCGGGATAATAAGTGTACTTCATCGGCTCTTCTCCTTTGCTTTAGCTTTTTCAAAAATCTTTTTAATCTCCCTCACCTGACCAACTTTCTCCGGTAAGAGTTTCAGCTTGCGCTTTTTCAAAAATTCAATGCCCAACTGCATATCCCGGGTATAGGTCTTTGTCTTCAACTTGTACCCGGCCAGCATCCCCGCCTCATAGACACGACCGTAACGTTGAATGGATGCCAAAAATGACTCGTGAAATGCGGGCGTCATGGTTTCTCCCAAAGCCGCCTTTTCTTCGGCAGCCAGTTCTTTTAAGGCGTCATTCACTGCGGAAATGTCTATGCCATTGGGGCAGCGGTCGGCACAGGTCTTGCAGCACGCACATACCCAAATGGTACGGCTGGAAAGCAGTCTCTCCTTTAAACCCAGCTGCACAAACCTGACCACCTGGTTGGGATATAAGTCCATGGCAAAACTCATGGGACAACCGCCGGTACATTTTTTACACTGGTAACAGCGGCTTAGCGGTTGACCGGATTTTTCCTCCAATTGTTTTAAAAAAGAAAAGGAAGGCGCTATACTTTTTCCAGTATCAACCAAAAGATTCCCCTCCTTATATACCCCGGTGGGCGAGCATGAATTGCCCGCCCGGAGGTAAACAAATGTCAATTCTCACAACTACCTTGTCCTGAACATCTTTACATAGGAATCACAGTAAATGTTTTGATTTAAGACAATTTCACCTGCGGCTGCAACTCTGACCAATTCCTCATCATTGGCATCGGCAATGGCCGCATCCAGCCCGCAGGCCATGGCCATTGCCAGGTAAGTGCGGTTAATCAATGAGCGGTCATTACAGTTCTGGGAAACGTTGCTCAAACCAAGCACGGTCCTGGGCGCCGGGTTGGCCAGCATTTTGATCTGGCGCAGGGTTTCCAGAACTTCCGGACCGTGGTCCTGAGCCACGTTGGCAGGTAAGATCAACGGGTCGATATAGAGGTCTTCCATGGGCAGGCCGAATTCGTCCGCAGCGGCCACCAGTTCCATGGCAAAGGCCAGGCGGGAATCGGAATCCTTGGGAATTCCCTTCTTATCCATGGTCAGGCCAATAAGGCCGGCGCCGTATTTTACTGCCATGGGGAAAGCTTTTTCAATTTTTTCCCTCTCGGCAGTGGTTGAGTTGATGATAGCCGGCTTCTTGCAAATCTTCAATCCTTCTTCAATGGCATTGAAGTCGGTGGAATCAAGGCATAAAGTCAGGTCGCTGACTTCTTGGGCAACCTCTACCAACCACTTCATGGCCGCCGTACGGTCGGCAACACCGGGACCGACGTTGAGGTCCAGTACCCGGGCGCCGCCTTCTTCCTGCTTGCGTGCCCATTCCTGGACAGGTTTGGGGTCCCTGTCAATCAAGGCCTGCTTGATGTCCGAAAACATCCCGTTAATCCGTTCACCAATAATTAACATGCAAATTCCCTCCCTTTATCTATTGTGGCGGCCAGGCGCCGGTGCACCCGGCCAGCCGGCCAAACTCTAGTAACTGTTGTCTTGCATTAACTGGTCGATGGTACGCTTTGTAAGCTCTACAGCTTTGGGGTGACGCATTAACATAATACTGCCACCTGCCTGTAAGAGGGCGCTGGCTGTTGCTGCTTCCCAGAGGATACCCCGGTCTTCTTCTTCACCCCACTGGGGATATTCTTCCTGCGAAGCGCTGGCTTCTTTTGCCCGCCATGCTTCTTTGCCCACAGTGCAGAGAATGGGCATGGACAGCATCTTGTCACCCTGCAGGGCGCCTAAACGGGCCCGTTCCATAATGGAGTAGGCATATTCAATACCGTATCCCAGCCCACCGATGGACGGGTCGATGACAATCCGCTCGGTAGGCAGGTTCATTTCGGTAATTAAAATGTTCAACTGCTTGCAGATGTTAATGTCCAGCGGTGAGCGGGCAATAACGTTATGCTTGTGCACCATGCAGGCAGCGGTCAGGGACTTGTAGTTTTCCTGTTCGGCAAAACCAAGGAGCAGGTTTTCGCCGGCACAGGCTTCCGCCACTGCAGTCAGTACTTCGTTGTCCTTATCCTCTATTTCACAGCCGATCACAATCAAAGGTACGCCAACTGCTTCCAGCACCTCCTTTACCACGGCTACGCATTCTTCAGGGGATTTGTCGGCACTGTCGGGATGGGCCCCTTCCAGCTTCACGCAAATGGCGTCAGCGCCGTACTCGTCAACGCATTTTTTCGCCCACTCGCCGGGCTTATCCAGCACACCTTCAAAGTGCTTGGTGATGGTCTCCGGCCAGTTGGGTACAATATCCTGCACTTCCATTGCCACAATGGGCCTGTTGGCGATTTCGCCTTCAAAGTGATGGAAAGGCAGTGCGGCATCGCCGCCCACAGTATAGGTAAGCGTACGGGTACCACCTTCTTCTTTGGTAGCGCCCAGTTTTACCTGGCCCACTTTGCTGAGGGTCTTTTCCTTAATAATATTTACAGCCATAGCTACTCTCCTTTCTTTCCTCCGGATTAGCCGGGAATTGTTGAAACCCGGTTCCCCAATTTTTTTAAAGTTTCACTTGACTGAGAATATCCTGCACGGCTTTGACCGCCGCAGAGTCCTCAGGCAAGTCAAACAACGGCTTCCCCTCAATATCATACTGGGTAACCCGGGAGTCCATGGGAATTGTACCGATTAATTCCAAACCGGTCTTTTCGATCTCCGGCATCAGCGGTTCAATTCCCTGGTGTTGCGTTTTGGTAACGATCAGGAAGATCTTTTCTACCGGCGCCTTGAGGGAATCCACCAGATTCTTGACACGTCCGGCGGACCTGATTCCCCGGGCAGATGCATCGCTGATTACAAACAGGTAATCAACCTTGGGAATCGTTCTCCTGCTGATGTGTTCAAGTCCCGCCTCATTGTCCGCTACCAGGTAATCGTAATTGGTGCTTAACGAGTCCAGGTGCTTTTTTAACAGGTCATTGGGATAGCAGTAACAGCCGGGACCCTGGGGATTGCCCATCACCAGCAGATCAACTTTATCCGTTTCCACTATCGCGTGAGACATCTTGAAATCAATAAACATATCCTTGGTCATTCCCGCGGGGATCGCTTTCGGGTCTTTGGTTTCGTTCAGGATATCGGATATCATGGTGTCCACTTCCAGCCCCAGTGCCTCGTTCAAATTGGCGTTGGCATCGGCATCCAGAGCCAAAATTGACCCTTTTTTCTTTTCAATGAGGTAACGAATCAACAGGGCTGAAAATGTGGTCTTACCGGTACCACCTTTTCCCGCTACTGCAATAGTTACTGGCATGTCACTTCACATCCTTTCCCGTTTCTCTCACATTAAGCGACGGAAACAAAGTCAAGTCCGTATGCGGAATAAATGTTGCCGAAACAAATTCATCCATAAAGGTGGTACCTGCGGAAAGTTCCAGGTAGGTCATCATATGACCCAGCTGCCGGGACTCCTTGTAGGCGTCCTGGGAAAGCAACGCCAGTTTGGCACCTTTTACCGATGTATTGCCCATAAATTCGTACCGCTCGCGGTCAACATCGGGTAATAAGCCAATCTGTACCGCGTCGTCCACATTGAGATAGTTGCCAAAGCCGCCGGCAATAATGATTTTCTCAATCATATTCACATCCATCTGCATCGACTTCAACAGGCTTTGGATACCGGCAAAAACAGCCCCCTTGGAACGGAGAAGGTTTTTAATATCCGCCTCGGTAATGACGATATCCTTATCAACACCGCTTTCTTCCGCCCGGACCAGGACAAACTCCCAGCCGTCATCGGCCTTCCGCAGTCGCGGTGTATCCTGATCACGGAAAAACTGTCCCGTTCGATCTATCAAGCCGGCCCGGTGCAACTTGGCCAGGCAATCAATCAAACCTGAGCCGCAGATGCCGATAGGCTTTTCATTACCAATGGTTACCAGTTTTACATCATAACTTTCCGAATCTATAAATACTCTTTCAATTGCTCCGGTCATGGCCCGCATGCCAAAAGTAATGCCGCCGCCCTCAAAAGCCGGCCCTGCGGAGCAAGCACAGGATATGAGAAATTCCTTGTTACCCAACACTATCTCACCGTTGGTACCAATGTCAATAAATAATGTCATCACTTCGGACTGCGCCATTTTTGTTGCCAGGACACCGGCAACGATATCACCGCCTACATAACTGGCAACTGCCGGGAAACTGAGTACCCATGCTTCAGGATTAATGTGGATACCCAATTCCTTCGCCTTTACCGGCGGCAGTTCAGTGGCAGTGGGGATATATGGTTCCAGACGGATATACTTGGGCGGCAAACCTAAAAGCAGGTGAGCCATGGTGGTGTTACCCGCTGTCACCGCCACATGGACATCATCAGGAGCAATCTCGTTTTTCTCCAGCAGTTTATCCACCAGTTCATTGATAGAAGCGGTAACCGCCTGCTGCAGTTCTGAAAGGCCGTTCTCTTCCCCGGCATGAATCATCCGGGAAATAACGTCATCGCCGTAACGGGCCTGCTTGTTATAGGTGCCCCGCTTGTCAATCAGGTCACCGGTGCCCAAATCCACCACGTGAACCACCACGGTGGTGGTACCGATATCAATGGCCAGGCCATAGCCGTCATTACCCACATGGCCCGGTTCCACCTTGACAATTTCGCTAATGCCGTTCATGCAGGCCAAAGTGACTGTCACCTTCCAGTCTTCCCGGCGCAGGGCTTCTGCCAACTCCTGCAGCACCGGCAAGCCAATCACCAGTTCCTTACATTCGGTCTTTTGCCGTAGTTCCGCCTGCAAGCGGGTCAAATCACTGGCATTTTCCGTCAGGGTGGGCGCTTCCAGCGCCAGCTGCACTTTCCGGCAGAGAGGTTTGAATTCATAGCCGGAAAGCAAATCCAGCTGCTTTTCCGCCAGCACTTTTCCCTGTGTTTCATTCTCCAGCAATACCTGATGTTCGTCCAGCCGAGAATCCTTTGGAACCTCTATCACCGCGTCCCCTTCAATGAAGGTCTGGCAAGCCAGGTTCAATCCCTGCTCTTTCATTTTTCTGGAGCGGTTACCCTTCTCAATGTGCACCTGGCCGTCCTGAACCTTGATGGCACACCGGCCGCAGCTTCCTTTGCCGCCGCAGGTGCTTTTTATCTCTATTCCTGCCAGGGAAGCTGCGCGGAGAACACTGGTGCCTGTTTCAACGCTTAGTGAAACGTTGTCGGGAACAAATTTCACCAGATGCTTGCTCATTTAATCACTCCTAGGAAAATTGACTTTTGGCAAATGCTACTATTCCGGAAGCTTCCCGCGGTCCGACGATGACGTTCCAACCGGAAGCTTCTTCCAATTTACCTTTGAGAACTGCTACATATCCGGGAATTACCAGGTTGCGATGCTTGACCCTGTCATCCAGACCAACCCTTTTCATGACGCTGGCAATCTTTTCCGCTTCATACTTGCCGGCGGCATAGGCGGTCAATACGGAAGTGCCGTCGGTATCAACGGAAAGAATATAGCTGGGTATCTTGGTAGATTCCACTTCACCCTCTACAGAGTAGTAAGTCAAGGAGAAGTTGGTAGTTACATAGACCGGTGAGTTATCATCGACTTCACCAACTTCATGCAGCTTCTCTTCCACCTGGATGGGAACCTGCGGGTCCGTATAGAGGTTCTGCCTCCAGGCAAGAAGCGGCAGCACATGAGCTTTCTCGGTGGTGTTGAGAATAATTACGCTGGCATACTTGCTCACATAGGCAACGGCCTGGTTGATTTCCGCCAATGGGTCCTCTTCGGTGGTAAAGGCAATGGACGGGTAACCGAAGGGACGGAACTTCTTCTTGATGGCCTGGCGGCGCATCTGCACCAAATCGGCGATAACCCTGGCGGTCTCAGTCTGGCCGCTGTCAAGAAGCAACTGCTTGTGTCCCGCCGCCACAACTTTCTCCACCAGTCCAGCCAAAGCTTCCAGCCCTTCCGCCTTCACAACCAGCGGGCAATTCTTGCCTTTGGCCAGTTCGGTCATCTTTTCGTAGTTGCCGGCAGTGGCAGCGTTAATAACCGGCTTCCTGTCAGCAACCACTTCCAGAGCAGCTTCAATAGCTGCCGGGTCCTCGGAAATCAACATGGGTGCAACTGCCGTGTTGGCAGCCACTTTACCGACGGCATTTTTGAATTTGGCCGCATCCTTGGAATCGTTGACAACGGCTACAAACTGGATCTTGTACTGCAAACCAACCCGTTCAAACTTCAGGTCATCAATTTCTTTTGCCTTGGCTTCCAGGTCAGCATCACTTAAGGTATCGCTGACTTTAAAACCAATGGACGTCTCATGGTAGAACTTCTTGTCATGACGGAACAATTCGGTCTCGTCACCCATTTCCACCACATTGTCGCCAACACCGGCTTTAACCAGTGCAATCGGCGGTGCGGACGCAGACTCAAGGTTGGCCCTTGCTTCGTCGGATACGTAGGGACAGGTATCCAACTGTGCTTTGCCGTTTGCCAGCGCCATGGCAAATGCCAGGCAAGTGGGCGGCCCGCATTCTCCGCAATTCTTCTTTGGCAGCTGTTTGTAAATTTCAAGACCCGTTAAACCCATACACCTAACTCCCTTCCTTGTATATTTTTTCGGCTCCTGGGCCTGTATTTTAAGACAATGTCCGGAAAGCAACCACAGGTGTTCCCTTTCCGAACATTTATTGATAATGGCAGAAGAACACCCGGCCAAGCGCGGCCGGTGTCCTCTGGCCTTTTAAGCTTACATCATCGGGTCCATGGTCAGTGCCGGATGTCCCTTTTCTTCCAGGAACGCCAGGATTTCATCCGGGCTGGTGCCCACCGTTTCATCGGCAATCTTGTCGATAAAGTCTTCACCCAGTCCTTCTTCCTTACTGCGCTCAATAAAGTCTTCACGCAGGAATTCCTTCAGTTCCTTGGGCATCCAGACGATCCGGGCCATGCCGCCGTCGGCGGGGATAAACTTCTTGCTGACGATATAGGTACGGCCGATGCCCATGAAACCCGGCGTCTGCAGACCGCCACCCACGGTACCCGCCAGGGTGGAGAAGGTCATGCCGCAGGGAGTCATGCCGCCGTGCTCACGGGTGGTGATCATAATCCCGTTTGCCTCAGGCACAATTGCCATGATGGCCTCGAAACAACCGCAGGAAGTCATGGGCCGGTCCATCATTGAATAGATGTTAACCTCATCCAGGTTGCGGTTGGACTCTTTGTAAACATATTCGTTGACGCTCTTCCACATACCCCTGACATCGTCCAGGGCGGTGCCTTTCTCAATGGGCTGGTTGGGACCGGTGTTGTCGATCTCATAAGATGCCTTGGCATCCAGCCAGCTGACAGCACCGCACAAGCCCACACGCTCGGGAGTAACGATGCAGACATGGTTGGGCGCGAAGGACTTGCAGAGGATACAGCTGTAGAAAGTATCCACATTTTCGTCGGTGAGACCCCTGAGACGGTCATCCCGCTTGTTGTACACTTCCCTGGCAATCTTAATCTTTTCGTCAACCAGGTCCTTATCGGTAACAATCGTTACCTGAACCCGGTCCACGATAGCCGGGAAATCTTCCTTCATCTTGGCAATCAGGAGTTCGCCGTAATGCTCGAACTTGAAGCCCTTGGCGACAGCATCCTTGCTGATACGCAGCCAGTTGATGGCCCGCTGGCCGGTGTGCCACAGACCTTCGCCGTAGTTGATGAAGTCGTGGATGCGGCGCTCCAGCACGCCTTCAAAGTCATCCTGCATCTTCCGGCCGTAAATATCAACCATAATACCAAGCGGCAGCTTGGCGCCTTCCTCGATATCGTCAATATTGGGGCCGATAACTTCAATCTTGCCGTCCTCAATATCATCGGGACCCACGGAACGTACCAGCTCAAAAGCGGTGGTACGGTTGCCGCCCATCTCCACGTACATGTCGCCCTTGCGGATGGTCTCACCTTCAAAGGCGGGACCGACGGTAATGGGAATGTCGATTTCCACGTTGGTAATCTTGATACCGCGGATTTCCATGGCGGTCTGGACCATCTTGTCGTAATCAGGCTCGGAAACGAACCAGTCCTTAATCTGCTCGTCTTCGCCCAGCTCCTGGTCGGTAATAACCGGGAAGCCCAGGAAAATCGCGCCCATACAGGCCGCGGTCTTCACCATGTCGTGCTCGCCCAGGTAAAGTACGAAGGCACGTACCCGGCGCTGCTGGTAGTCGCGGTGCGCCTCCCGTTTGCCGGGAGTAATACCGCCGAACATCATCCCTGCGCGCAGGGCGTAGTTGCCGGCATGAACAACCTGGGTGAAGTTGCCCAGCGGGAAGGCAATATAGTCAATACCGAGCTTAACTCCTTCCTCCAGCAGCTGTTCAATTACCTCATCGGTCAGGAAGAGCATAAAGCCCTTGGACATCAGGTCCTGAACCACCTTGGCTAATTTTTTGCCGTCCCTGGCCCGGCCCACGATTACCGCTTCACCGGGGATGGTCCAGTCCACCATCTTGATGCCGTACTTGCGCACCACCGGGTCACCGATAAACCCGGTCCAGGGTTCCGGCACCAGGGGACCTCCTTCTTCATAGTTGATATAGCGCAGTGCTTCGATGATTTCCGCAGCATACCAGGTGGACTCACCCCAAAGCCGCGCGTTTTCAAAGGTCAACTCCTCGTCAATCTGGGCGCGCATCCGGTTCAGGATCGGCGGCAGGTCGCCCAGCCTGGTAACCTCTTCGCCGCTCAGACAGCGGATAACCGGTAAGAAGTATGCAGTGTCAGGGTATGCTACCGGGTGATCTTCACCGTACCTGCGGATAGCCTGATTGAGCAATATTTCTGCATAGCTGGTAGCAGTAATGGCGCCATCGTAGGCCTGTTTAAGTAATTTCTTCGGCTCCTTACCCGGCTCAACAGCGCCCTCGTAGATGGCATCAAAGTTAATTGCCTCTTGAGTCATTCTATTTCCTCCTTTCGGTATTCAACTCGTCAACGAACGGGAGTGCTTAAATCCCCATATCTTAGTAGTTCTGACAAAGGTCTGTGCTAAATTTTTCAGCAGTATTCCTGTGAACACCCAGTTTCCAGGTGCGGTATTCCAAAGCGTTCAGGATCTTCCTCGCCGCTTCTTCAGCACCCATTTCCAGAATGAAGTGCCCGCCGTAAACGTCTGCAGCAATCTGGGTAACAATACTGTACATTAAATCGCTGCCCTCAAGCGGCGGCATGGCACCCACGTGTACCGGCACACCCATAGCCAGGAACCAGGTGCCGATGGCAGCCGCCTTGCCGCTCATAGCCTCAGGTGCAGATGCGACAAAAGGAACCTTCGGCGTATCCACACCGAGTTCGTTGGCCATATCCATTAACAGGTCCGCAGCCCTGGTGTTATCCACGCAGGAACCCATGTGGAAGACAGGCGGAACCGGAGCTTGCAAATCGGCTTTTTCGGTAATCTTCTTCAGGAATTTCTGCAAACCCTCACCGGCATATTTTTCAACCGCTTCAGGAGCCATCAATCCATGCTTGGCATAAGCTTGCGCGGAACAACCGGTGGCCACTACAAACACGTCATTCTTCAGCATTCCCTTGGCTATTTCAATATGGTTGTTGTCCTGGAAGCCCTTGAGGTTGTTACAACCGGCAAAGAGGACAACACCTTTCAATTCGCCGGCATTAATGGCGTCGGTGAGAACACCGACCGGATTGTCCGGGTTGACAGTCTTGAACAGGTCGTAAAGACTTTCCAGGCTCCAGCCGGCGACAACCCTGTTCTTGACATTGGGAATGTGCACCTTGCCGTTATCCCGTTTCTTGAAGGACTCAATAGCGATACGGATAACCTTCTTGGCATCTTCAAGAGCGGTTTCAATTCTGAAGTCCACATGCCGGGTACCGGGTATCTTGACAATGGGGGCAGTGGTAACCAGTTCGGTGTGGAAACACTCGGCAACCTGAGCTAAACTCGGCATAATACACTGGACGTCCACTACCATGGCATCAACAGCGCCGGTCACTATTGCCAGTTCCGAAGAAGCGTAGGAAGTAACCAGCGGCACCCCGCGGCGCATCAAGACTTCGTTACCGGTACAGCAGATACCGACCAGGTTGATACCGGCGGCACCCACAGCTTTGGCTTCACCTTCAAGCTCTTTTGCCGCGTCCACAATCTTTTCACTTAACAATGGGTTGTGGCCGTGCACGGCAATGTTCACTTTCTTGGGGTCCAACGTCCCCATGTTCGCCTCGGCCTGCACGGGCTCGGGAGTGCCAAATAATACATCGGATAAGTCAGTGGCAATATGCATGCCGGTATAATCGGAAAGAGCAGTTCTGACCGCACTGAATGTCAGGTTGACCGGGTCATTGTCGTTACCCACGTGAGCCTGGGCCAGCAGGTCGCTGATAACGCCGTGAATACCGGAAACCATTACATTGCATGCGCGGTATTTTTCCACCCGGCCACCGGTGATGGTTGTGGTCAACCACAGCGATTCACCGTGACCCGGCAGGCGGCCGAAGTCTTCCAGGGCCTTCAGGGCGACTTCATTGGCCAGTTGGTTGTCATCCTTACCTTCAACGTCCAGGCCGATACGCCCGGCCACTTTCCTTAATTTCTCCGGGTCAGTAATTTTGTAGTCGGGAGCTTTGCCTTCAGTCAGTTCAAACAAAGTGTCAGCAATATGCCTTGCGTGCTCCGAGTGAGAAGCAGCGCCGGTGGCAATCAAAGTCCCGACGCTGCGGGCAACGATTGTCCATGCGGATGCGCCGCAGGCGCCTCGGGAAGCGGGACCCTCATCTGCTTTGATACGGCACGGGCCCATCATACAAAAACGGCAGCAGATGCCCTTATAGCCGAACTGGCACTGAGGCTGCTGGGCCATGAAGCGGTCAAATGCCGTGATAATGTTGTTTTCCTTGGCTACAGCCAGCATTTCCAAAGCTGCAGGGTCCACCGTGCGTTCACGGGTTTTCTTGTCCTGTACCCGCGGCACATCTGACGGCCTGCAAGTGTGGTTGGGATCTCTAAATCTTGGCATACTCTTTTAACCTCCTTAATTAGATTTAATACAAGCGTCACCTTGCCAAAGATTTGTTATGATCACTCACCTGCCTCTCGTAATATTTGTCGGCCTAATTCTTCAATGTTCCTGGAGAAACTTTGAGGCTCTCCTACTTCCAGTCCCATGGCCTGGTCCAAAATGGCCTCTTCAAAATCTATGGTGCCGATCACATCCCCTGCGGGGAAGCTGTTGTAAACAAAATCCCGTTCTTTTTCATTACGGATTTTATTGCCGACCACCTTTACATTTTCAATGCCGAGCTCTCCCGCCAATTTTTTCACAACCCTGGCGGTCTGTACACTTATTTTGGTGGGCTCCGTCACCACCAGCATCAAGTCCACACCTTTGGCGGTACCCCGGGTCAGGTGCTCAATCCCCGCACCCATATCCAGCAGTACCGCTTCGTTGCGCTTCAATAAAAGCGAGCCCACCAGGGCGTTGAGCACGGAATTTTCCCGGCAGTAACATGATGAACCACCCTGTTTTACGGCTCCCATCCTTAAAAAATTGATATTACCTTTTTTCAGCGTGTAATCTTCCAGTAAATCCTCCACATCCGGATTGAGACTGAAAAAGGCGCCGGCGCCCCCGGTTTTTTCCGCAATAATTTCCCGCATATCCACGATGGGCTGCTGGGCGGCCAGTTCTTCTTCCGGCAGCCCCAACACCATTCCCAAACTGGTATCCGGGTCCGCATCGACAGCAAATACCTGGTAACCTTTTTCCGCCAAAAACTTGACCAAATTTGCAGAAACCGTGGTCTTTCCCACCCCGCCTTTTCCGGAAACGGCTATTTTCACTGAAACCACCTCTTTTGGCAATGATTTTACAACTACTGGAACAACTGCTTCTGGAACCCTTAAACCTGGTCAAAACTCCTGAAATCTTGAAATCTTTTTGTTAATAATTTCGCAAAAACACGCATAAAACCTCCAGCACAATTAAAATTGGAGAATTGCCACAAGCAATAAATTTCATAAAATTCTTCCTAACCAGGTTATAGATTCTACAATTGAAGCAAATGTCCTGCCAAACGTGCAAAATTTCTAAATCTTTAAACCATTCACCCTGACATTTTTACCACTTGCCGGCAATAATTTGCTGATTGGCCGGAAAGCAAAAGTACGTCCTTGCCGTTCACCATGAAATGTATACGTTTCACGCCTTGCAGGTATTACTTTGTGTAAATTTGCACAAAAAAGAAAACCTCTCTATTGAGAGGCTTTGCTGCCTTCCCCGGCCTGCCCGCGCACCGAGTCACCGGGCATTTCCTCCGATTTGTTTCCACCCGGTTGGCCGGTTTTCTCCCCGGCCTTTTGCCCGTTTAAGGAATTATTCAGGGCAACCAGCGCCTGCTGGTGGGTCTGCTTCATGGCTCTGACCTGCCTGCCGATCTGCCCCTTTTGGTATTCATCAAACTCGGAAAGCGGGTCTGCAGCCATTTCGTCCTCCAGGTCCAAGGCCATCCTGATAACTTCCTTTACCTGGTCGTTGCTGTAATGGTCCATGGTCTTCAGCACAACCCAGCGGCCGTCTTCCAGTTCCAGCACCGCCATGCCCAGGATAGCGGATTCCCTGTCACCAAACGCAGCGGTGCGCACGTAGGCAACCAGGCCCACGTCACCTTTCACCTTGCCGGGAAATACCTTGGCAAGCCTGGCATCCTCCATCCGGGTACGCTCCACCAGGTTTTTCATCACGTCAACGGTAATTGCCTCTTGGGACTCTTTGCTTAATAACCGGTACGCGCTTTCATAGGCATCACTGGCAGTCAGTTCATAATAGGAAATCAGTGCACTCTCCGGCGTATCCTGCTTGACCATAATGCCTGTCTTTTCATCCACAAAGCTGACATCCCCCATGGCCCGGGCCTGGTAGACGCCCCAGCCGGCGATGAGCAGCAGCTGGATGACAAATATTACCCCGATCAGTTTCTTCATCCTCGCACCCTGCTTTCTACCCATGCATTCCTGCTTACTATTCGCGACTATTTTCCTTTTTCCTGCCTGAAACGTACAAAAACCGAAAAACGTTGTATGGAAATGTTAAATCTTGGATTTTGATTTGACCAAAGTAGTTTCCATACTTAAAGCCTGCCTTGTCACTTGTTCCTTTTGAAGTTTACTTAATTTCAAACTGGTGTCTGTAGAAATTTCTTTGGCAACCGCAATGGAGTTGTCAAACAGTGAAACCAATATATCTTTGCCCAGGTTTTTGAAATCTCCACTTGTAGTTATTTCCCAACCGTTATTCCCTAACTTGAGAATAGTAATTCCCACCAGGGCAGCACCTTCCTTGCCGATGGTCCGTATGTTTCCCACAATTGCAAATTTATCCCCGACCATTTTGGGTTTGTAAAACTTTATTATTTCTGTCTCTTTTAAGATCACGCGACTGTTTATTTTTTTCAACACTTCCGGAGTCATCAACTTTTCCCCCGCGGGGGTAAGCAACTTGTGGGCAGCTTCAAAACTCTTTTTATTGATCAATGAATAGTAGGCAATAACCGTATTGACCGGGTCCCTCTGGTCAACCCTGATGCCGGTCTGCTGGTCAATCCACACCGCATTTTCCATACTCATCGCCGGTAAAACCAGGGCACCCCATGCAGAAATAAAAATAATCTGGATGAAAAAAATAACAGCAAACAATTTTTTCAACAGTAAACACCCGCCTTGTATTCAATAATGTTAACCCGGAAACACAAAAATACTTTTATGAAAAACCCTTTGATTAGGGGTGCAAATCCTTGGCAGGAGTGGGGTTTGGTCGCCACCTGATACTGTCAATTTTAAACTGCCCGTCTACCTTTACCAGCTCCGCCGAGAAGTACTCTTTTTTGCGCGGGTTATGAAAGTATACTTTCGCGGTTTTTCCCTCAACTTCTACTTTTTCAAAAACATAATAGCTGGCAAATTCCTCCCTTTCTTTTTCGTTTCGAAAATACGTGTTAAGAAGCTTTTTATATTCATGCAGATTTTCCGTAATTAACGCCTGCAGCAATTCTTCATTCTTGTCAACACCTTCCCAACCGGACCGGTAAAACAGTTTCACCACATGCTCCGGCCGTTCGGGCATTTCCCCTGCAAATTTTGTTTCAATTTTTTGGCCCTTACCCGGAGAGACAGTGCCTTTGATTTTTAGCACCAAAGACTCGAGAGGGGTACCTTCAATAATGGCGCACCCCGATGCCAAAAAAGAAAATATCACAACCACCGCCAGCAGTTTTTTCATATTCATCCCCCTCGGCGCTCACTTTGACTTATATTTACTATATATGATTTTTCTACAGAAATCTTGATTTTCCTGCTGCCATTTAAAGATAAGAGGATGCCGGCTTTAAAACCGGCATCCTCTTTACCTCCTACTATTTACTGAAGTCTGGATCATCCAGGGTGTCATAATATACGGCACTGTCGGTGGTGCGACCGACACTCCAGTCCACAGTACTCAGGTCAAAGTAACTCTTGGCATCCTTGTTGGGCTGGTTGAACGCGTGGTTGCCGCCGAACATGACTGCGTCAACGGACGCCCCAAGCGCATAGCTACCAGTGTGACAGGATTCACACAGTCTCTCGGATTCCATCACAGTGAGCGCTGCGTTTTCAGGCCCGTGTACGTCGTGGCAGGTACCGCAGGCAATCCGGTAGCCGCCGCCGGGCCCGCTGGTGGTTTCATAATGCGGGCTGTTGACATATTCGGTGTACTGCGGGTGGTGCGCCTCTTCCGTTCCGTAATTGCCGTTGGTGGCCACGCCGTCTTCCCAAAGCATGAGCTTCGCGTTATAGACCACGCCGGCCAGAGTTGATGCAGTCCACTGGTCGTTTGTGCCGTTGTCACCGTAGTATGAAATCTGGTTCAGCGCTAACATGTTGTAAGCACTGGCCTCAGGCTCCATACCCACACCGTAGGTCCACATGTCATCTTCAGTGGACGGCTCGTTGGCAGTATGGCAGGCGCCGCAGACTGCGTTGGATGCCGCGCCGGTGCCGTCAACCGCCGGGTTGAAGATGTTTTCGGTGGTCGGGTACTTGGCATGGTCAGCACCGGGACCGTGGCAGGCCTCGCACTGGATACCCGGACGTTCGGTCAATGGCACTTCATCATTAAATCCGGTACGACCGGTGGTATGGCAGTAAGCCGCCGCACAGCCGGACGGGAAGCCGGCTCCCAGGTTCCAGTCTTCGGTACCGTCGACACCGGTAAAGGTGTCAGTGGCGCTGTCCCAGGTGGCAATCTCGATGGTTTCGCCAGTATCCTTGGTGTAAAGAACAGCATTGGCGCCAGACTTGGTCCAGATGGCAATCTGGTCATCGGAAGTAATGTTAATAGTGTTTCCAGATTTATCGAAGTATGCTTGCTCTAAATCATTGTAAGTTAACTTTGAACCCGTGGGCAGGCCGTTATAGAAGACGTCACCGTGACCGGTCTTGTTAACCTTTTCAACCGCTGCTTCGTGGCACTTGGCGCACTCGTCCTGGCCTACGTAGTCACCGTTAGCGGCGGCAGTTGCCGTAGCAGTGGCTGTATAGACAACGGTAGTATCCGTGGTGAACTCCTGAGCAGGCGCCTCGGCACCGGTCTGGCCGCTGAGTACATTGTAGCCTTCAGCACCCTCGCCTTTTTCGTGGCAGGCCTCACAGGTGGCCATGTTGGGCGCACGCTTCAGGGCGGAAGAACCGGAAATTTCAACCAGTTGAGCATCAGTGTACCCCGTCGTGGTGACTTTCCAGTATTCCTGTCCGGTACCGTGAGCCACGTGGCAGGTCAGGCAGTAAATGTACTTGCCGTCTTCAAGCTTCATACCGTTGTTCTGGAAACCTTCCTTGTTGGCAAAGTAGGAATGCGGTTCCCCGCCTACCTTGTGGCGGAATGCCTCGGAGTAGGTCCCGTTGATATTGGAGCCGGACTCGTCCACATTTTCAGTGTTATAGTCGGCATGGCAGGCACCGCAGAAGGTGTTCATGCCGGATTTGTGTTGCACGCTTTCGTTGCTTTGCAGGTAGTTATCAATATCCATTACAACCTTCAGCGACGGGGTTGCATAGACACGGTCAACGCTACTCAAGTTGCCGGTGATTACGGAATAGCCGTTGGTGTTGTCAACGCTAATACCATAAACCGGACTGCCGTCAGCCTTGACAAAGCTCGGGCTGTAGGGATAACCCTTGATCAACTGCTTGACTTCGCCGGCCTGATAAACTTTGTAACCAACACCGGGGTCGTAAACCAGCCCCGTGGTTGTTGCGTCAATTGTATCCACACCCAGGGTCAAGCCGGTATCAGTATAGTAAGCAGCCTTGTTGGCAGTTGCCCAGCCGTTGGGGTCCGGGTGCAGGATACGGGCATTACCGCCCTGGCCGTGCGGGCTGTGGCAGCTCTGGCAGCCGAATTCTGCAGTCCAGCGCTTGACTTGATTCTCGTCGTCAATGTTTACGACTTCCTCTACAGTACTACCGCCGGGTGCGGCAGCGATGGAGAGAGTGCCGCTGACATTGTGGCTGGATGCGGAGTTAAAGGCGCCAAACATACCGCCGAAAGCAGGCGTGCCGGTAGAACCGATTTCGCCACCCCACACGTTATAAGTGGTTGTTACAGTACCGTCGTGACAGGCCATACAGGTATCATAGACAGTGTACCATTGCAGCAAGGATTCGCCTACCGCGGTGTGTGTAGCATGGCAGGAAGCACACGCGTCGGTATCCTTGGTATAGTTGGTGTGAATTCTGTAGTTTTCGGGGTTCTTCTCATTGGGCAAATAGATTTCATAAGGATAAGTGGTGGCGTTGTCAGCGGTAAACGTACTGGAATCACCATGGCCAAAGGTCAAGTCGTCCCCAGCATCGTTGTAGGTACCCGCGGGCACAGAACGGAAGAATTTGCCGGTAGCAGTAGGCGCGTAGTGGTCTGTCCCGTCGTAATTGGTACCGTCACGAAGCTGAGCCGCCATGGCCGCACCGGCGAAAGCCAATACAAAAACCAGTGACAAAGCCAGGATAAGACTTAGCTTTTTCAAATCATTTCCCTCCTTTTTTTAGTTATCAAAGAACTTGCCGTGCCGAGAATAAACCGCCTGACTCACCTCCTTTCCCGGCGGATTGGCTTTTCTCTATTGGCAAAGCAGCAGTCCTGCTTGTACCCTTTATTGGACCGGTTTTAAAAAATGGCTTCCTCTCACACAATTCGCACCGCGCATCTTTAAAACCGGCCAAAAACAGCATTTTAAGGAAAATCGCATACAAAACCGGTCTTTTGTCAATTTGTGTCATTTTTCACTTGACGGAAAAATAAAAACCACCTGCTTCTGCTTACACGGTTTTCTGTTTGGAACTCCGGTATTCAACCGGTCTGCCAAAAAGTAATTTCTCTACAGAAACCCCTTTTCAGCCGCAAATTATTAAACCTATAAGCGGCAAAGCCCCATGCTCCTCCACTTTTAGCTGCCCAACTTGAAATGCAATAAAATTTCGCGTTCATAATTTGTTCACAGATTACCTATATGAATATTTCTTTATCTTTTTAATAAATCCTTCTTATTTATCAAATTTATCAAAGAATTATTCGTTAAGTTTCGACTAACTTTGACATTATTGGCCGCCTGCCGGGTAAATTTTTATGACGCAGGCACTTATCTGACAGCTGCTGCTGAAAATCTTCAAGTTTGTGACAAAAAAGCAGGAGCCGCCCTCTGTTTATGGTCTATGGGTGTTGCTAATGCTGCCAAGACTCCTGGAGTTGCCAACTTCCTTAGCTTGTCGCGCTGTAATGTGGTTTCTTAACCAACATTATAACCCAGGTATGTGCTGACACGGGATTAGCCCTGCCATTATGTCTAAATGTAAATTTTTTATGAACAAAAAAATAACCGGAGCAAATTGACGCCCCGGCTTTGTGTCATTTTGTTAAATATTACTAAATACATTTACCCGCTGGTTGATGGTATCGGTCACATAGACCCGGCCCTGGTTATCGATGAACATGCCGTTGGGCAGGAAGAACTGCCCGGCATCGCTGCCCATGCTGCCGAAGGTAAATAACTTTTCACTGCCGTCAGTTTTAAAACCAAAAATTTCGTGCGTGAGGTTGTTAACTACATAAAGGGTCCCCCGGCCGTCCACCGCCACGCCCCGCGGGTTGACAAACAGCCCGCCGCCTTTTTCGTCAGTGTCCAGCACGGTGCCCAGGTAGTTGCCCAGTTTGTTGAACATCTGTACCCGGTCGTTACCGGTGTCGGAGACGTAAACCCGGTTTTTACCGACCCAGACGGCGTTGGGAGATTGGAATTCACCTTTATCAGTACCTTTTTTACCAAATTCCAAAATCTTATTTCCTTCCAGGTCAAATACCTTGACCTTGTTCAGGGCAACGTCGGTTACATACATCCTGCTGCCGTCTATATAGAGACCGGCAGGGCTTTTGATTTCCACGCTGTTACTGAAATAACTGATAAACTGGCCGTTTTCGCTGAACACGGAAATATTACCGTTATAAAGGTCTGCCACGTAGACTCTGCCGTTGCCGTCGGCGGCAATGCCGTAGGGAAACTTGAATTCTCCCTTGCCTTCTCCGTTTTTCCCGAAGTTAAACAGGTGATTGCCGTTATAATCAAATACCTGTACCCGCTGGTTGCCGGTATCGGAAACAAAGATGCGCTTGCCGGATACGGTGACGTCCATGGGTTTGATTAAACCTTCCCCCTCACTGGGTCCGTAAATGGCGAAGAGGAAACGCGGTTCCCGTACCGGGCCAAGTGCAAAGTCTGTATTCCCGAAAATCCCCATAGGGTTCCTGTTAATCAGGTAAAGGTATGCAAACAGAATCGCCTGCAGCAAAAATATTACCAGGATAATTCTCTTTATCTTCTGCCAGTCAAAATCCTGAAAAGGCCTTCTTTTTTCCACTTGCGTAGTTGCTTGGCTCAAAGTCTCTCACCCTTCTTTCCCAAGATTTACTTGCCGCCCCGCAGACGTTTCAAACCTTCCAGTGCCGGTTTGTAATCAGGTGTAAAGGTCAGGGCACCGTCATACTGGCGGATGGCTTCTTCAATGTTGCCCATTTTTTCGTATGCCAGCCCCAGGTTGTAGACAATTTCCACCTGCCCGCGGTTCAGCTCGTAAGCCTTTTTCAATTTGTCAATGGCTTTTTGATACTCGCCGGTCTGGTTATAAATGATACCGATATTTAAATAGGGAGCATAGGCGTTCGGCTGAATGGCAATACAGCGTTCAAAAGCGTCCACCGCCAGTTCCCATTTTTCCACCTGCATGTACGCCAACCCCAGGTTGAAATATGCCTTGAAGTGCTGGCTGTCAAGGTTGATGGCTTTTTTGATTTCAGCGACCGCCCTGTTATATTCCCCGTTCTGCAGGTATGCCCAGCCCAGGTCCACCAGGTTGTCGGGATTTTTGGGGTCCTGCTGTACCTTCTTCAAGGCTATTTCCAGGGCCTTTTCGTTTAAAGCACGCTTGTCGTAATTTTCCCAGAAAAAGGCCTTGCCGATCAGCAGGCCGACGAAAAATATCAGCACGGTGGAAGCAATGATTACAGTATAAGCCAGAAACGGGTTGACCCGCCCTGCATTAGACTTTTTCTGCTCAACGACAGTATTGTCTGACATGGATTCTCCTCCTCTTGACCAAGATTAATGGACGACTGGTGAGTTTGTAGATGTTTTCACATGTATTCATAACTTTAATTTCCACATCATCGTTTTAATTCCTGCCTGATACTGGTTTGATTTTGTAAACAAATTATGAATACCCCGCAAATAGTCGTGAAAGTAGCGGCTAGTACCTGCCGCTGCGAAAAATGGTAAAGATCAGCCACAGCCCCATTAACACCGCCAGCAAAAAACCCATTTCCACCACCGGGTAGCGCAGCAGTAGTGAGTTCGCTGTTTTTTGCGCCATTAAAGATGAACCGACGATAATACTGGCAATGATAATACTGATGGATATCCGGTTGCTGACCAGGTTTAACAACCCGATCAAGTTACGAAAACTCCTTACCTCAATTTGTACCTTTAAATGCCCGCCTTCCAACAAAGATAACAAGTTTTCCAACCGCGAGGGCAGGTCCGCCAAAAACCCGCCCAACTCCCACAACTGTTCACTGACAGCGGTTCCCAACCGCCGGGGTGCAAAGCGCATGCGCAAAAGCTTCCTGCCATAGGGTTCGGCAATATCGACAATACTCAGCTCCGGGTCCAGTTCCTGTACCAGCGCCTCCAGGGTTATCATCGCTTTGATCAGTAAAGCCACTTCCGGCGGAATGCGTATTTGATAAGTATAGGAAAGCTGCAGCAGTTCACTCAAAGCATCACCCAACCGGATTTGACTCATCGGAATGCCGTAATATTTTCGCTGCAGCCGGGAAACATCTTTTCTCAGACCCTGGACATTAATCCCCCTGTTGACCACGCCTACCTTCAAGAGGCTGCGCACAATGTGATTGACATCCTGCCTGACCAGTGCCAGGATCAGGTCGGAAAAGCGCTCCCGCAGCCACTGGTCTACCCGTCCCGCCTGACCAAAGTCCATAAACAGGACCCGCCCTCCCGGCAGCACGGCCAGATTACCCGGGTGGGGGTCACCGTGGAAAAAGCCGTCCTCAAAAACCTGCTTCAGCATGGCGTTGACCACAATTCGGGCTGTTTTCTTCCTATCAATACCCTCCCTGTCCAACTTTTCAAAATGTGAAATCTTGATTCCCCGCACGTACTCCAGCACCAGAACTCTCCTGCTGCTGTATTCCCAGTAAACCCTGGGAATAACAACCGTTTCCTCACCGGCAAAGTTCCGCCGGAACCGCTCGGCGTTTCGTCCTTCTGCCAGGTAATCCAGTTCATTTCTGAGGGACCGGGCAAATTCCTCCACCACATCCACCGGCTGGTAAAGACGCCCCCAGGTAGTTCGTTTTTCCGCAATCCGGGCAATGTGAAACAGTATTTCCAAATCAGTTTCTATCTTCTGGGAAATATTGGGCCGCTGGACTTTAACCACTACCTCTTCACCGCTTTTCAGCACCGCCCGGTGCACCTGGCCGATGGACGCTGAAGCCAACGGTTCTTCCGTAAAGGTGAGAAAAAGCTCGTCCAGCGGTTTATTCAATTCTTCCCGGATAACCGTTTCAATCTCTGCAAAAGGCAACGACGGCACTGCATCCTGCAGTTTGCTGAGCTGCTTGATATATGCTTCCGCCAGCAAATCCGCCCTGGTACTCATAATTTGACCCAATTTGATAAAAGTCGGGCCAAGTTCCTCCAGTACGTGCAGCAGGCGTTCCGGCGCCCCCCACTTTTCCCTGTTTGTAGCCAGTTGTGCCCGTTTTGGCAAAAAATCTATCAAGCCCGTTTGGTCCAGTATGTAACCAAACCCGTGTTTTGCCAGAACATTGGCAACTTCCCGGTAACGCCGGAGATGCCGCTGCCCGCGTCTCACTGGTGTCAAAATTCATCACCCCTAGATACCAAATAACCTGTGGTTGCACCCACAGGTCAATGGAATTTATTGCTCCAGCTTTTCCTCCAAACTTTTCACGCGGCGTTCCAATTGTTCAAACTCTTCCCTGCTGACAAACCGGAAATCCTGACGCAATCTGTCCAGTTCTTTTCTAATAGCTTGCTCCAGGTTTTTCCGTTCTTCCTCGCCCCGCTGCACCAGTTGGTCAGCCAGGCCCCTGGCTTCCTCGGACGTAATCTCGCCCTTTTTCATCAGTTCCTGGACCGCCTGTTCAGCCTTCTCCCTGGTGATGGAAATTGCGCCTATTCCCAGGTGTAACCCTTTTTTAAAGAATTCCCGCACATTATTCACCTCCATCTTAAAAAAGATAACGGTTCAATGAGCTTAAGGCAAACTGCAAAACGCCACACCCAAAGTTCCCGGCCCCACGCGAGAGCCAATTACCGGCCCAACCTCGGTATAGCTCAGTTTCAGGCCGGGATATTTCACATTAATCTTCCTGCCCAGTTCTTCCGCTTCCTGCAGGCAATCCACGTTAATCACCGCCACTTCAGCTTTCTCAGCAGCGCCAGTGTCGAGAAACTGGTCCAATTTCTCCAGAATAAGGCCCAGGGCCTTTTGCTGTGTACGTACCTTTTTAAAGACATCAATCTTTCCACGAATATAAAGAATGGGCTTTATTTTTAACAGCGTACCCAGGAGAGCCCTCGCCCCGCCGATGCGGCCGCCTCTTTGCAAATACTCAAAGGTATCGACGGTATCGACCATAAATAATGTGGACAGGGTATCACGCATATGTTCCACAGTCTTGATTATTTCCTCTTTATCCTTTCCCTCCCGGACCATTCGTGCCGCTTCCAGCACCATAAAGGCCAACCCGGCGAAAGTGGTAAATGAATCAACCACCGTCACGTCGACTTCTTCCGCCAGGGACGCACCGGTTTCCGCCGCCTGCACCGTACCGCTTATTCTCGACGAAATTAAAATGGTTATGACACTGTCGGCGTCTTTACTCAAGCTTTCAAAGGCTTCTTTGAATTCACCGGCAGCAGGCTGAGATGTATTGGGAAACAGTCCCTTATCCAACCGCAGTTTTTCAAAAAGCTCGTGGTTGGTATATTTTTCCCCTTCTTTAAAATTTTCATTCCCCAAAGTTATGGCCAAAGGTACTACTGTGATATCATATTCTTCCACCTGTTTCCCGGTTAAATAGGCCGTGCTGTCGGTTACTATTTTTACTTTCTGTATCCTCTTTCCCCATACTGAAGTCATTTCTCTTTTTCTCTTTAATAATAAGCGAGCCCGGCAGTTAATGTCAACCGATGTATCTAAATATCTAAAAACTTAGCGTTTACTTTATCATTTGCCTGTATTAAAATAAATAAATAGAAGAAATTAATGTAACATTACAACAGGGTTTGTAAAGCCTCTGCTTGGAATACTTTCTGACAGAGGTTTTACAAATTACCGTAAAATCCGTAAACAAGGAGATGATAAGACACATGAGTGGAGACAGCAAAGCCAAATCCGACGAACAAGATTCCCAAATTGACAGTTTTGAGGAAACAGTTGTTGAAACCTCCCAAAATTTATGGCATTCCTTTCAGGCCAAGCATCCCCTGGTGGAGACTTATACCATTGTTCTTTTCGCAGTACTGATTGGCATTATCGGGGGTCTTGGTGCAATAGTTTTCCGGTATTTAATAGAATTTTTCAGAATTCTTTTTGGCAAGGGTATTGGCAATAATTTTGTCGTGTTTGGCGCTTACGGCAGTTATCTCAAAGCGCTTTTGCCGGCTATCGGTTTGATTTTAGTGGGTATTATTTCCAATTATTTTGCAAAAGAAGTTAAAGGACACGGTGTACCGCAGATCCTGGAAGCCCTTGCTTTACGCGGGGGAAAGATTAGGCCCAAGGTTTCGTTTTTCGGAATTTTGGCTCCCGCCATTACCATTGGTTCAGGCGGGTCTGTTGGTCAGGAAGGTCCCATAGCTCTTATCGGCGCCTCTTTCGGTTCCGTGATGGGGCAGGTGCTGAAATTACCTGAGAAATACATCAGTTTATTTCTTGCCTGCGGCGCATCAGCCGGTATTGCCGCCACTTTTAATGCCCCTATTGCGGGCGCTTTTTTTGGCCTGGAAGTGGTATTGGGAACTTATGCCATGGGCTCTATCGTACCCATTTTTATATCTGCAGTTACAGGGACAGTTGTATTCAGGCAGTTCATGGGCAGTGCGCCGGTGCTGGCAACTCCCGAATATTCAATGGCGCATCCCACCGAACTGCTGTTAATGATACTTTTAGGTGTGCTTGCCGGTTTTGTAGGCCTGGCTTACACAAGAGGATTGACATTTTCGGAAGACCTCTTTGATAATTGGAATGTTCCTTTTTGGGTAAAAGCAGTAGCCGGGGGAACCGCGGTAGGTCTCCTCGGGCTGGTATTCCCCCAAATTCTCGGAGTGGGTTACTCAACCATGGGAAAAGCGGTGTTGGGAAACATTCCCTTGTCAAGTTTGATTTTATTCTTTATCTTTAAGTATATAGCCACGTTACTGACAATTGGCGCCGGCGGTTCCGGCGGGGTTTTTGCTCCCTCCCTTTACCTGGGAATTATGCTCGGCGGTATTTACGGTATTGTTGTCAATAATTTATTCCCTCACCTGGTGAGCAGCCCGTGGATGTACACGGTAGTTGGTATGGGAGCAATTTTTGCGGCGTCCGCCCAGGCGCCGCTGACTGCCAGTACCATTATCCTGGAGATTACCGGTGATTTTCACATTGCCGTTGGTGTTATGGCAGCCACAGCCATCAGTTACCTGATACATGGCTCAATGATCAGAGATTCCATGTACACTGTCAAACTGACAAAACGCGGTATTGATATCTTGAGGGGTACAGATGTAAGGCCCACTGAAAGAATCCCTGTCAAGCTGGCCATGCGACCACTTGAGCATTTTCTCTACGAAGATGAAAGCATTCAAAAGGCGACCAGGATATTGATGCAATCTGAAGCAGACCTGCTGGTAGTGTTAAATCGTAAGAACGATGAACTGGTGGGAATTCTTACCCACTCAAACGTTCGCGGAGCAACTGAGCTGCAGGAACAAGATGTTACGGTAAAACAGATCATTCAAAGAAATGTTAAAAGTATCATGGCAAATGATAACCTTGAAGATGCCATGCGCCTTTTCAGTTTCTTTAACGTGAAAACCTTGCCCGTGGTTGACTCCAACAACTTTAGAAAAGTAGTTGGTATTCTCAAACATGCCGATGTTATTAACGCTTACAGTACACGGATCCTACACAGTATGGAAACTACGGCAAAGGTCAATACCTTGACCGAAGGCCGTTTTGAACAAAACAGCGGTTTTAGAAGCTTTGTTTTGTCGGAAACCTCTCCGCTTGCCGGCAAATGCCTCTGCGATATTGAGCTGCCCAAAGAAGTTGTAATAGTATCTATCATGCGCAAAGGAGAAGTGATAGTTCCCCACGGTTGTACCACTCTCAAGCCGGATGATACCGTACTCGTCTTTGCTGTCCCGGCACGCAAACTCGCCGGCCTGGGCAAGCTTTTCGCTTAATTTTTCCCCGCTTGCTATACAAGTGGGGATTTTTTTCAACAGTTATCTTCTCTTCAAGACTTTGACAAAAATATGCTGCCGGCTTGTTACCGGCATATGTTACCACACATGTGTTACATGCATTTTCGACGTATTGACTAACCCTTGATAATTCGTTATAATATCCTACGCGGCTTGATTTCGGGGCGTGGCGCAGTTTGGTAGCGCACATGGTTTGGGACCATGGGGTCGGGGGTTCAAATCCCTCCGCCCCGACCATTGTTTAAACGCCGGGGAAAACGTTTTTTTACAATTCCTATTTTTTAACCATAATAATCTGGCAGGGTTTTTGAAATCATAAAGGCAAAAGACAGTTGATGGGGCGTAGCCAAGCGGTAAGGCAGCGGACTTTGGATCCGCCATTCGCAGGTTCGAATCCTGCCGCCCCAGCCACGATACTCCTTGCAGTCATGCAGGGAGTTTTTTGCATATATCGGCGATATTTTGATAATAATAGCAAATGACTTTTAAGGGAGGTGCCACTTACCATGGTGAAGGATAACAAACAGCGAACCTGTCAGCTGAAAACAGTTAATGAAATTGAAGAACCGGATTACAGTCAATGTGAAAACTGTCTTGAGGAGCAATGCCCCTTAATTGACGGGCTTTGCTAAAAAAGCTTTCGACAATTACCTGTCGAAAGCTTTTTTTCAGGTTGGTGCGGCAGAGAGGACTTGAACCTCCACGAGCGTTGCGCCCATAAGATCCTGAATCTTACGCGTCTGCCGATTCCGCCACTGCCGCACATATTTCATTGACGAGATTTATCTTACCAAAAATTCAGCGTGAAATCAAGTGGGAAATGTTTTTTACTGCACCAAACCCGAGTCCGGGTGTTTTGTGGTAAACGTATGGGTCCGGGAATTCTTGATACCGTTATCGGTTACCCTGGGCATGTACCGGTCCAGGTCCATCACCGTATCATGGCAGGCGCTGCAAATCTGCCCGGCTGTACGTTTCAACTGCACACCCTCGGAATTGACCCCGTGGGAACTGTGACAGGAAATACAGCTGAGAATGCCCTTTTCAAAGTGTTTGCTTTGAATGTAATCATTATACTGCTGGTGTGGCGCTTTGGAGTCTTTAATACTGTCAATTTGGCTGGCATAATAGTAGGTATTCGTGCCGTCCTCCATTGCTGTTACTACATCATAGTAAACACTGAGGCTGACACCCGGTTTAAAGCCCAGCGCGTCATAACGCGGGTAATTGTTATTGTTTCCAGATACCCGGCTTTCATAAGTTGAATTCACGTTTCTGCCCCTCGCGTGGCATGAACCGCAGACATCATTTTGCAGTAGGATGCTCAGCTTGACCGGGTTGGTGATGTTCTGGTCCACAGGCGTATTCCGGTGGTTGCTGCCGGGACCGTGGCAGGATTCACAGGCCACGCCATTTTCCTGCCAACTGCCGGTATCGGCAGCAAATCCGGTAGTATGGCAACCGGCACAAATGTCCGCAAATGCGCGCTCCTGCCAGTTGGTGGTATCCTCACCATACATCCAGCCACTGTTCTGCGCCGGCCACTGGTCAGGGTCAGTTGCAGTTATACCGACAACCCAATCATCAGGCAATACCTGCAAGTAACTGCTTGTACTATCCCAAACCAAATAATTCTGGCGCCACTTGTTACCGATAGTATATACTACGTCCGCTGTAGTTTTACCAAGACCACTGAAGTGACTGTCAAATTCTCCCGCTGAAGGCAGCATGCCTCCCGTCCCAGCACTCAAGCCAGTATAATGAAGTGTCTGTTTCCACCCAGCATATCTCTGGTGGCAGTCCAAACACTGGTCAGAACCGATGTAACTGGCACCTTCCTGGCTGTATGTGGCATAGACGCTGTCATAAACACTGTCTTCATGGGCAAATCCTTCGGTGCCCGGCTGGTGGCAGGTGACGCAGACAGCCATGTTGGGCTTTCGTTTCAGGGCAGAGGAACCTACCAGTTCCACTGCATCTTGCTTGGTATAGCCTTCGCTGGCCAAACTGCGTAACCAGTAGTCCTGGGACGTGCCATGGGCCACATGGCAGGTGGTACACATGACAATGCCTGTTTCCTGGAACTCCAAATTTTCCGCGCTCTGCCAGTCACTGTAGTACTGCCCCACCGGGTGGCGGTAGGCTTCGGAGTAGGTACCGCTTGGTTCCGATGAATTGGTATTGTAATCGGTATGACATGCACCGCAGAAATCATTCATACCTTCCAAATAGTCTACCTGCTCGTAAACAGCGTCGGTTACGTTTGCATCAAGGTAGTTGTCTACATTCATTCTCACCCGCAGGGCCGGGGTGAAAGTGGCATAAATGCTGGATTTGACAGTCCTGCCGGTAGTGATAATGGAATAACCCGGGGAATTGTCAATTGTTGCGCCCTGGTCCTCGGCACCATCCACCACTATGACAGGGTCATACGGATAGGTTTTTAAAATGTAGTAAGGCATTTGCGTTGTATCCGGTTGACCGTTTGCATCTTTGGGATACGCTGCATAAGTAACCGGGCTGCCGGATATTTCCGTTAAGGGATAGCCGGTAAATTCCGTATCCCGCCTGACGACCTGGACGCCATTGGGGTCGGGATTCAACAGCCGCGCGTTACCTCCCAGGCCATGGGGGTTATGACAGCTTTCGCAACCAAATTTGATGCCCCAGCGGACAACCTGCTGTTCACCGCCAATAACAGCCGTTTCAGGAACCGTGGAACCGCCCGGTGCGGCGCTGTGGTCCACGGCGCCGGTAACGTTGTGAGTTGACAGGGAAACCTCGTCTCCCATGCCAAACATGCCGGCAGGCGCAAGACTGCCGTCCGGCAGCGTCCCGGTCACCACATTGTACGTGGTAGTGACGGTACCGTCATGGCAGGCCATACAGGTCTCATATGTACTGTACCACTGCAGCAGGCCGCTGCCCACCGCAGTGTGTGTGGCATGGCATGAAGCACAGGCGTCGGTATCCTTGGTGTAGTTTGAGTGAATACGATAATCTGCCGGGGAATTCTCATTGGGCAGGTAGGGTTCATAGGGATAATTGGTAACCCCGTCAGCGGTAAAGGTATACTCCCAACCGTTGGTCGAATAAACCTCTGTCAGTGTAGATGTGTAGTAATACTGGTAGACGGTACCGCCCACCGGCTGCGCATTCTCACCGACACTGCTGTATCTCGGCTGGGCCGCCCGGGCAGTGCTGGTGAAAACAGTCACAACCAGGATCATAATTAATGTGCCTATCAATCTCGTTGGTTTCATCATTCAACCCTCTCCCGCCTGAGGATTAGTGCGTACAAACTTGCCGTTTCACGAAAGATTTCTATGAAAAAACAAAATTTCCTCTGTATAAAATTTACATTTCGCAAAAAATATCCGGCCAACAATAAGATAGCGCAGCTCGCCGTTTTATTTATTCTCTATTTTTACCTGCGTTTCCTGAATGTCCATCTTGATCCGGTTCTTTGTTTTTCTCGTTACTTTCTTCCTGCCTGTCCCTGTCAATGTCCGGGTGGTCTGCGGGCATCCTGGACTCCGGGATCAGTTGGTATAGTTCTTTTGGCTTTTTGAACACCATAAATGTTCTTGCCAAATCTTCGAATTCATAATCATACCGGTAATAAACCTCTTTCCCTGCGGAAAAGACAACATAATACCGGATGCCTGCATCCACGTCAAAAATAAAAATTTTACTGGCCAGCCGGTTGCCATCCTTGTCATTGCCTTCCAGAATTATCCGGTAAGCGTTTTTGCCCACATTGCTTTTTTCCTTGACTACAACCTCTACGTCAGAAAAATTTTTGCTTTGCTGAAAATATTTGATTACTTCCCGGCCCAAACTGTCAATATCAAAATAACTCAGGCCGCCCACTTCCAGGAGGATATTTGCCGCTATTCCTTCCTGCCGGTCTACAAAATCCACGCCGAAATCATCCTCGTTGATCTTTTCCCAGCGCCGGGGGACCTGAATGGAAAAACCGGCTTTGGGATGATTGTAAATATCCCTGCCAGCAAACTGGTTTGGCCGTTTGCTGCAGCCGGTTGCGATCAGCAGAAAAACAGCAAGAATTATTAAGGCCTTTTTGGGCATTTACAAAACTCCTTCTGTGGCAAGAACCTTTACCGGTTTTCTGTTACTTTTTCTCTGTTTTACTCTTTTCCGCGGTCTGCTTTTCCAGAGGCAAGTAAGTAACCCCGGCAATTTTCCAGTTTCCGTCCACCTTTTTCATCGTTACTTCATACTTTGATTCGTGGTCTAACGGCCCCAACTTTGTTTCCGGCAGTTCCGTGGTGTAATAAGTACCCCGGGATAAGGCATGAACTCTTAATGTTGCTTCCGCATCGGTCTTTTCCAGCACCTGAATATCTTTATACTCGGTTTCGTAAAGAACCAGCTTTACTTTTTCCTTGCGCATCTGGCGCAGGTATTCCAAGGCCTCGGATAACTGGGGTTCGGTATAAACTTCTCTCACCAGCTGCTCTGATTTTTCCTTGTCTGCCACGATATTTTGCGCCCGAAAATCTATCTGGTCCAATTTTTTAAATGCCTTGACAATTTCGCTGTCTTCCTGCGGTTTTTCCCCGCCACAGCCGAAAAGGACCAGGACAAAGACAGTCAATATGAATAACAATAAAATCAGTTTTCCCTTGCGCATATAGCCAACCCCCTGCATGATACTAAATTCACAATCATATTTACCAGTAATATTCCGTATTTCTGCAAAAAATAAAAATTTCCTGCAAGAATAAAGTAGTAATTTTCATTTTGGCATTTTGGCCTTGACAAGAACCTGTTTAAGATTGCGATTATTCCCAGCGAATGGTCACATCGTCTCCTTCTTTCAACTCGGTAATAAACCGGGCCTTTTTGCCGTTGACCGTCAGCCGTAATTTACTGGTGGCGGAGGGCGGAGAAGGGTTGAAATTTATATGGTTAAATAAATCGGCGAGTATTAAACTCTCTTTTTCTATCGCCAGTGCCTTGCCGTTTACTTTTAACGTAACCTTTTTGCCCGCCGGCGGTTCCGGATGGGCATCACGTATTTCAATGGTATCACCGGACTTAACCGGTGTGTCCCCGGAGACAACTTTGCCGTTTACCAACAGCTGCTTGTTCTCGTAAGCCATATCCAACCATTGCAGTAAATTCTTCAGCGTCTGTGGGAAGACCACATCAACCATGGCCTTGTCGGGGATCTCCGTTCTTATATCTACTTGGCTGCCGTTGACTGTAATCCTGGGCCTTACCAGTTGCTTTTTGCCATTTACCAGATACTCCCCGGGGAGGAACTGCCTGTCCAGCAAATCCTTCACGGTCAGCCGGGCATCTTTTCCTTTTTGACCGGGGGTAATGCTAATTTGATCGCCGCTCCCCACCTGCGTATCCAGGGTAGCTTTCTCACCGTTGACCGCAATCGCTGCCGGCTGCCCCAAAGTGCCCTTGATAAATTGAATTTTCCCGTTAACCGTTATGGACTTGCCCAGACCCGGTTTACCGTACAACTGGCGGGCATTTATCCCGGCTGCCAGCAATGCATCGGCTACGGTCCCGGAACCGTTGGCGCTGATCAGGCGGGCGGGCCTGCCGTTTACTTTGATATCGGAAAACTGCAGGGCCCGGTTTTGTCTCCAGGAAACGCCAATACCAATGGGTGTTACCGCCTGGGGACCGGTCAGCACATCTTCCTGCCCTTCTATTTCCAAAGCTTCCCGCCCCCGGACCGCAACCCGTTGTCTGGTCAGAGAAAGTTTTTCCGCCAGTGCCCTGGTCAATAACGGCGTCTGGCTGCCCCCGCCTATGGCGATCACGGCCTGAGGGGGTTTGTTGTTGATTTCCAATATGCCGCCGGCAATTTTTTTCGCCAGATCATCCACCACGGGTTTGATGGCAGCAATGATGTCGCTGCTGCTGACCTGGTGCCCCACACCCACAACGTCGCAAAATTCCACGCTGCCCGCTTCGTCCGTCAGGCATCGTTTCACTCTTTCAGCGGTATTAAAATCCAACAGATATTGTTCGCACAATACCTCGGTGATCTCATCCCCCGCTGCAGGCACCATGGCATAACCAATAATCCTCCCCTTGCTGGTAACCGCTATGTCGGAAGTACCAGCGCCGATGTCAACCAAGGCAATATTTAACTGGCGCATATTGCCGGGGATGATAACATTGAGGGCGGCAATAGGCTCGAGAGTGAGACTGGATAACTCCAGACCGGCCCTCTGTACCACATTGAGCAGGGAGTCTACCACTACCCGCGGCAGAAACGTGGCAATAATCTCCACACCCACACTGCTGCCAAATTGGCCTACCAGATTGCCGATCGGTTGACCGTCAAGATTGTACCCTGCCACACTGTACCCGACGCAATGATAATCCGCCAAACGCTGTTCCTTATCCGCGAGGTTTCGTTGTGCGGCCTGCACTGCTTCTATCTCCAGGGCAAGGACCAGCTTTTCATCAATTTCCTTCAAGGCAGTGTGCCCCCGGGTCACCGAGGCGCTGGCGGTTTTCAAAGCCCGGCCGGCCGCTGCCACTGCAACTTTGGATAATTTAAAATCGATTTTTTCTTCCAGGGCTTCTTTTACTTTGATTACCAAACCCGCGACCCGGGGGACATCATGAATCTGCCCGTCCAACATGGTACGCTCACGGTGTTCTTGAATTTCTGCCGCCAGCACCCGTGGTTTATCCCCGTGGAATTCCAGCACCAACCCAACTACAGTACGCGTACCGATATCAAGTGCAAAAATTTTGTTTTCCAAGACAAATCACCCCGCTAGCACTGATTGAGACAATATTCGACTTTTTCCCAACATATTCCTGCATAGTTCCTGCATTGACCCTCATTGCACCTTTTGTTATAATTTACCTTGTCGTTGGAAAGGAGAGGTCTTATGGCAAACCGGGAATTTTTAAAGGGGGTTAAGGCGGCCCTGCCCATTGTCCTTGGTTACCTGCCGTTGGGCTTTGCTTACGGCGTATTGGCCCGGGAGGCGGGCCTTACTCTTTACCAGACAACCATGATGTCCGCCCTGGTCTATGCCGGTTCGTCTCAGTTTATTGCCGTGGCAATGATTGGCGCCGCAGCAACCGCGGCAGCCATTACTTTTACCGTTTTTCTCGTCAACCTGCGCCATCTGCTGATGAGCGCTTCTTTCATCCCGCACCTGCGGCATTACCCGGTACCGCTGTTGGGATTTATCTCCTATGAAATTACCGACGAAACATACGCTGTGGCTATCTCCCATTTTCGAGAGTATCAGGCGGAACCGGCCTACCATCTGGGTCTTAACCTGGCCGCCCACAGTGCCTGGACACTGGCGGGATTTTTAGGCGGCGTCTTTGGCAACCTGATTGCCAACCCGGAACAGCTAGGTCTGAACTATGCCCTGCCGGCCATGTTTATCGCCTTGTTGGTCATGCAGGCAAAAGATAAAGAAGCTGTCCTGGTAGCGGCTACTGCAGCGCTTGTGTCAGTGCTGATAAAACATTTCTTTGCAGGCAGTTGGAATATTATCCTGGCAACGGTTATCGCTGCCACCGTGGGGGTGTTTGTTGAATGGATTATATCTGGACGGTAATCATCGGCGCCGCGGTTGTCACTTACCTGCCGCGGGTGTTACCTTTGGTTTCTTTCGGCAAAAAAGAAATCCCGCCCCTGGTATTGAAGTGGTTGGGCTATATACCCCCGGCGGTACTGGCCGCTTTGCTGGCGCCGGATATTCTGTTGAACGGGCAGCAGTTAAATCTCAGTATCAGAAATATGGAACTGCTGGCGGCCCTGCCCAGTTTCCTGGTGGCCATATATACCCGCAGCATGTTATTCACACTGGTAGCGGGAATGCTATCCTTTGTAGTGTTGAACTATCTAATTTAAAAAGCCGTCCCCAATTTAGGGATTGATGGGGTTCCAGCGGTGGCATTGCAAGCACAGGCCGTCCCCTTCCTTTTTCAAACTGTTGGTCAGGCCCGTCCCGTGGGGCCCGTGACAGCTGATACAGGTGGTATAACCGTTGCCCCAGGGGTCGGGGTAATCGGGACCCACCGGGTGCATGCGCATTGCCTCCCGGGGATGGCAGTCCAGGCACAGTGCCAGGAGCTCTTTCAACAGCAGCGGCGGGTATTGGGCCCCGTGATAGAGATGGCAGTTACGGCAGCTGCCGCGCTCTGCCGTACCCGCAGCGGTGTTATGGGGCATTTTCTCATAACTGCTGCGAATATGGTCATGACATGTGTAACAGAATTCGTTTCCTGTTTCGGGCAGCATGCCTATCGCCTTGCCCACATGGGCGCCGTGACAGGACAGACAGTTAAAGTCGCTATTTTCAAATACCGGATGGTGAGAAGGCAGCGCAAACTGCCGTTCAACACCGGCATGGCAGGTAAAGCAGAGCTTCATCACCGGCAAAGGTAACAATGATTGCTCAACAGCCGCATGAGGGCGGTGGCACTCCAGGCATTTCCCCTGTTCCACCGGCTGGTGCACAAACCCTCCTGAATCCCGGAAATCACTGTGGCAAAGATAACAAATATTTGTTCTGGATAAAATCAGTAATGGCCGGGCGTCGGCAGCATGGGCGGTGTGGCAGCCGGTACACCGCCCTTGCTGAAAAGGTTTGTGCTGGACCGGCATCCTCAGTTCCCCGTTGCGGTCAAAATGACAGGTATAACACAGTCGTTTGCTGTCCGCCCGCTGCAGTTTCCGGTAATCAGAGAGATGCGGCCGGTGGCATGCCAGACAGTCCCCTTCTTTAAAAGGAGGGTGGACCTGGCGCATCGCGTTTAAATCAGCGACAAAGTGACAGGTAATACACAGTTGTGTCAGCGGCGACCTGCTTAACTCCGGGTAATCGGAACTGTGGGGCACGTGACAGTCCATACAGTCACCGTTCATAAACGGCCGGTGGGTGGAAGCCGCCTTTTTAATCCTGTCACCAAAATAATGACAGGTCTGGCAGAGGTACTTGGGGTCCAATGCCAGCAGCTTTTCCCGCTGTTCACCGGTATCGTGGGGGACGTGGCAGGCGGTGCACTGCCAGTTTAACACCGGGACATGTACCGACATTTTCTTGATACCCATACTCTCTGCGGTATGGCAGATACCGCAGTTTTCCCGGTCGGAACCGGCGGGGGGAATCTCAATTGATACTCTGGTTTCCCGCATATAAAAATACCAGAGAAAGGCAAACAAAAGCAGCAAAAACAGTAATATTAAAATTATTAGCAACCGGTAGGATTTTATCATGGCCATACCCCAGTCTACTCAAGCTAGCTAGTACAATTCTATTTTTTTGCCCTGGTCTTAATATGAGGTAATATTTACCATTTTATACCCATAAAAAATCCGCTGCCCGAAAGCAGCGGTTTAAAGCAAATCCCTTCCTCATGCAATTTCCGCAAAGGCTTTTTTGGCAGCGGCAATGGTCTTTTCAATATCGTCATCGCTGTGGGCGAGGGACATGAAACCCGCCTCAAACTGGGAAGGAGCAAGATAAATTCCTTCTTCAAGCATAATCCGGAAGTACCTTGTAAACTTGTCCAGGTCGGAGGAAGAAGCAGTTTCATAATCCACCACTTCCCGGCCAGTAAAGAATACCGACATCATGGTCCCCGCCCTGGTGAACGTGGCAGTGAGGCCGGTTTCTTTTGCTGCCTGCTGCAAGCCTTCACTGAGTTTGGCAGCTTTCTTTTCTATCGCCGCAAACACGCCGGGCTGGCTGAGTACTTTCAAAGTGGCCAGACCGGCTGTCATGGCCAGAGGATTCCCGGACAGAGTCCCCGCCTGGTAGACAGGTCCCGCCGGCGCTATCTGTTCCATGATTTTACGCTTGCCACCGTAGGCGCCTACCGGCAGGCCGCCGCCGATCACCTTGCCCAGGCAGGTGAGGTCCGGGTCAATATTGTAGACTCCCTGGGCGCCGTTCAGGCCGGCCCGGAAACCGGACATCACTTCGTCGAAAACCAACAGGCTGCCGTATTCCCTGGTAATTTCCCTTAAACCCTCCAGGAAACCGGGCTTGGGTGGAATGCAGCCCATGTTGCCTGCTACAGGTTCCAGAATGACAGCGGCAATATTTTCACCCTCAAGTGCAAATATCTTTTTCACCGTCTCTATATCGTTATACGGGGCGGTAATGGTATTTTGGGCAATGCTCCGGGGCACGCCGGGACTGGTGGGCACCCCCAATGTGAGGGCGCCGGACCCGGCTGCAATCAGCAGGTAATCCGCGTGACCGTGATAATTACCGGCAAACTTGACAATCTTATCACGCCCGGTGTAGCCCCGGGCCAGCCGCAGCGCACTCATGGTGGCCTCGGTACCGGAGTTCACCATTCGCACCATTTCCATGGAGGGAATCAGCTCAACGGTCAGTTTTGCCAGCTCGGTCTCCAGTTCCGTGGGCGCACCAAAGCTGGTACCGATTTCCAGGCATTCCTGGAGCGCGGCCACTACCTTCGGGTGACGGTGGCCCAAAATCAGCGGTCCCCAGGACTGGACGTAATCAATGTATTCATTGCCGTCTTCATCATAAAGCTTGGAACCGTCCCCCCTGACAATAAACGGGGGATTCATGCCGACTGATTTAAAGGCGCGCACCGGGCTGTTCACCCCGCCGGGAATATACTGCTGCGCCTCTTGAAACAGCTTTTCCGATCTTGATAAACCCTTAAACACGGTATCACTCCTTATGTATAAATTTACATAACTCAATAACTCAAGGTGACAAGCACCTTGAGTTATTTATTATTTGTATCCCTTGCGGCCGTGGTAGAGACACCAGGGTTCTTCCGCCATGTAGTCGCCGTCATGATAGAAGGCTGCCCTGGCGCGGCAGCCGCCGCAGATTTTTTTGTAGGCGCAGGTGCCGCAGCCGCCCTTGTAGTCCATGGTCCGCAATTCCTGGAAGACGGGACTGCTTTTCCACAGTTCGCTGAAGGGTGTTTCCTTGACATTGCCGATATTAATGTCCATATACGCACAGGGCTGCACGTCGCCCCGGGGGCCGATAATGCAGTAACTGGTGCCGGCCAAACAGCCGCGGCCGAAACGCAGATTCATTCCCATCTGCTTGGCAATGCGCATGAACTGGGGCGCGCAGGTGGGTTTGAGCTCGATGCCCACTTCCTGCTGCTTCTTCAGTATCCTGTGCAGCAAATCTTCATACTGCTCGGCACGGAGGGATTCCTCCTCAATGCTCACCGCCCGGCCGGTAGGGACCAGGAAGAAGATGTGGTGGGCCACTGCGCCCATTTCCACGGCAAAGTCGGTAATAGCCGTCACCTCATGGTCATTCCACTCCATGACCGTGGTATGGATCTGGAAGGGCAGCCCTGCCTCCCGGCAGTTTTTCATGCCGCGTACCGCCTCGTCCCAGGCGCCTTTGTACTTGCGCAGGTTATCATGTTTTCCCTTGTCCATACTGTCCAGGCTGATACCCACGCCCATAACGCCCAGGTCTTTCACTTTTTGAGCGACTTCTTTGGTAATCAGCGTGCCGTTGGTACCGAAGACCACCCGCAGTCCGCCCTTGACGGCATAGTCCACCAGTTCAAAGATATCATCCCGCATAAAGGGCTCACCGCCGCTGAAGATCATGATTTTAAACCCGGCCTTGATTATCTCGTCAATCAACTGCTTGCCCTGTTCGGTGGTCAACTCCTCGTCGGATTTCGCTCCCGCGTCGCGATAGCAGTGGTCGCAAAACATGTTACACTGGTTGGTCGTGTTCCAGGAAATTAACATGACTCTACCCCCGTTTCTCTTCTCTCCCTAAATTTTCTTCAACCACCTGGCAACATCCCTGGCAAAATAAGTAAGAAGCAAATCCGCACCGGCACGTTTCATACCGGTGAGCATTTCCATCACCACACCCTGCTCGTCAATCCAGCCGTTGGCCGCGGCAGCCTTGATCATGGCATACTCACCGCTGACGTTATACGCAGCCACCGGGTAGTTAAACTCTTCCTTCAGCCGGCGGATGATGTCCATGTATGCCAGGGCCGGCTTGACCATGACAATGTCCGCCCCCTCTTCTATATCCAGCAGGGTTTCCTTCAACGCTTCGTCGCCGTTGGGCGGGTCCATCTGGTAACTGCGCCGGTCACCGAACTGGGGTGCGGACTCTGCCGCCTCCCGGAAAGGGCCGTAAAACGCCGAAGCATACTTGGCCGAATAAGCCATAATGGGAATATTGATAAAACCGTTGTCGTCCAATTTCTCTCTGATGGCTCGCACCCGGCCGTCCATCATATCCGACGGTGCCACCATATCCGCCCCGGCCTCAGCGTGAGACAGGGCAGTGCGGGCCAGAAACTCCAAGGTGGGGTCATTAAGCACCTCACCTTCATGAATGATACCGCAGTGCCCGTGACTGGTAAATTCGCACAGGCAGACATCGGTAATCACCAGCAGTTCCGGGTATTCTTTCTTGATGGCGCGAATGGCCTGCTGGACAATACCGTCTTCGGCATAAGCGCCGCCGGCCTTCTCATCCTTTTCCTCCGGGATGCCGAAGAGGATGATGGCGGGAATGTCCAACTCCACCACTTCCGCCACGGCAGGCAGCAACCTGTCCACCGAGTACTGGCAAACACCCGGCATGGACGAAACCGGGTTGGCCACACCTTCACCGTAAATGACAAACATGGGATAAATCAAATCATCAACAGTTAACCGGTTTTCCCGCACCATGCGGCGCAGTGTCTCACTGCTGCGCAGGCGGCGGGGACGCAAGGTCGGGTAATACATGCTTCCACCTCCAGCAAATATATTGTAAGATTGCAGCCAACAAACCGTCAATGGTATATTCTTCTGCCTGAATATGCACCGTCAGCCCCAGTTCCTTAGCGGTCTGGGCGGTAATTGGCCCGATACAGGCAATAATAACATCCTTCAATAAAGCATGTGCCCTATCCTGCGGCAGCTTGGCCATAAAGTTCCTCACCGTGGAAGAACTGGTAAAAGTGGCAATGTGCAGTCCCCCCCCTGAAAGGAGTTCCTGCAGCTTTCCGGCATCACCGCTGCCCGGAACCGTTTTATAGGCGGTAACTTCCTCCACCCGGGCACCCATTTCCGCCAGTTTTTCCGGCAGCGCCTTGCGGGCAATATCCGCCCGGGGCAAGAGAATTCTTTTGCCATCAAGGCCGTACTCCTGCATGCCCTCAATGACTGCTTCCGCCATATATTCCCCGGGCACATAATCCACCATCATGCCCCGTTTTTCCACCGCCTTCCGCGTCTTTGGGCCGATAGCGCAGACTCTAATCCCGGCCAGACTGCGGACATCCTTCTTTCTATCCCACATTCTCCGGAAGAAGAAATTTACCCCGTTGACGCTGGTGAAAATTATCCAGTCAAATTCCTCGATCTCATCAATGGCAGCATCCAAAGGTGCCCATTCACCGGGCGGCGCAATGTCTATTACCGGGAAAATAAAAGGCTCTCCGCCCAGTGCCTCTATTTTTTCCGCGAAGTCCGCTGCCTGGTGGACGGGTCTGGTAACCAGCAGCCGCTTGCCGAACAGGGGTTTATTTTCCACCCAGCGGAGTTTTTCCCGCAAATTACAGTTATCACCGATTACCACCACCGCCGGGTGTTTCAGTCCTGCTTGCCGCACCTTCCCCACGATGGTGGCCAGGGTACCGGTAACAGTCTTTTGCTCCGGGGTGGTCCCCCACTGTATCACTGCCACCGGGGTGCCCGGGTCTTTGCCTTCATTGACCAGTCGCAGAGTGATTTTCGCCAAATTTTTTAAACCCATCATAAATACCAGCATCCCGATACCGGCCAGCTCTCCCCAGGGGACCTGTGATTTTTCCTTGTCAGGGTCTTCATTGCCGGTTACTACAGCCACGCTGGCATTTATACTGCGATGGGTAAGGGGTATTCCCGCGTAGGCCGGCACCGCCACCGCCGCCGTCACTCCCGGCACCACTTCAAAGGGAAGGCCGGCCTCTACCAGGGCCAGGGCCTCTTCACCGCCCCGGCCAAAGACAAACGGGTCCCCGCCCTTCAGCCGGGTAACCACCCTGCCCTCTCCGGCATAACGAATTAAATTGGCATTGATTTCTTCCTGGTTCATCACGTGCCGGCCCGGTGCCTTGCCGGCAAAGACCAGGCGGCAGCCGGGTTTGGCATAATCCAAAAGCCTGGCGCTTACCAACCGGTCATAAATTAGCACATCCGCCTCCTTAATGCACCGCAACCCTTTAATTGTAATAAGGCCGGGATCACCCGGCCCGGCGCCTACCAAATAAACTTTTCCCGGCATATTTTATTCCGCCGCCTCCCGCCGTACAGCTTCCAGTATTTTATCCGCACCTCGTGCAAGCAGTCTATCCGCCAGTTCAATCCCCAGTTGCTCCGCCTGGCCGGCACTGCCTGAAACCTCGTCACGCAAAAGTTCACTGCCGTCCAGGCTGGCCACCAGGCCCTGCAGGGTCAACCTGTCGCCATCAACCCGGCCCAAAGCGCCAATGGGAATCTGGCAGCCGCCTTCCAGCTTCCGGAGCAGGGCCCGCTCCGCCAAAATGGCTAGCTGGGACTCCCGGTGATCAAGTTTGGCCACCAAATTCCTTATTTCCCGGTCATTCCGCCTGATCTCCACGCCGATGGACCCCTGGCCCACGGCAGGAAGAATTATATCATAGGAAATCTTTTCCTCAATCCTCTCTGCCCAGCCCATCCGCTCCACACCAGCAGCAGCTAAAATCAGGGCGTCAAAATCCTTTTCTTCCAGTTTGCGCATCCGGGTATTCAGATTACCCCGCACATCCTCGATAACAAAATCCGGGCGGTATTTTAAAAGCTGTGCCCGCCGGCGCAGGCTGCTGGTGGCAACCCGCGCCCCCCGCGGTAAATCCGCCAGCTTGTATCCCTTGTGGGAGATCACCACATCCCGGGGGTCAAAACGCTCGCAGATGGCACCAATGGTCAGTCCTTCGGGTAAGGCGGTAGGCAAATCTTTCATGCTGTGTACCGCCAGGTCGATTTCTCCCTTGATCATGGCCACTTCCAGTTCCTTGGTAAACAGGCCCTTGTCGCCAATCTTTGCCAGCGCCACGTCCAGTATCTTATCCCCTTGAGTCTTGATATGTTTGACCGTAAACCGGTAGCCCGGATGAAGCTGCTCCAGTTTCTCCTTTACCCAGTCCGTCTGCCACAACGCCAGTGCACTGTCCCTGGTACCGATAATTACTTCTCGTGTCATTGCTGTCCCCCAATTTATTTTTTACTGGAATGTATCTTGACCGGCTTCTGGCCGATGTCTTTTTTTTTCAATTTCTGCCCTTCAACTTCCAGGCTGAACAGGTTCTGCAGTATTTCCGCGTACAGGTGGCCCTGGTGAGTGGTGGCATACTCTTTCAAGTTCACAATCGGGTCATGCAGTAACTGGTTGGTAATCGAGTTGGCCAGCGAGCCAATGACTTTCTTTTCACGCTCGCTTAAAGGCCCCAAGCGGTTAAAAGCCCGGGTAAGTTCATTCTCCTTGATGGTGTCCGCCTTTTGCCGCAGCGCCTTGATGGTGGGCACCACGAAAAGACTGCTCAACCATTTGAAAAAGCTGGCAATTTCCTCTTCAATAATCGTTTCCGCGGCAACCGCCAATCTTTTTCTTTCTTCCAAATTCTGATCCACAACATACTGCAATTCGTCTATGTCCTTTAACTCCACACCCTCCAGTTCGCCCACCGCCGGGTCAATATCCCGGGGTACGGCAATGTCAATCATAAAGAGAGGTTTGCCGGCAGTCTTTCTCACCGCGGCCATTTTCTCGGCAGTAATGACATAATGAGCGGCAGCCGTACAGCTGACCACTATGTCAGCCTGGTCCATACAGTCAAACAGGTCCTCAAAGCGCACCGCCCGGCCGCCGAACTGTTCCGCCATGGCCACGGCCTTATCATAGGAACGGTTGGCAACCATCACCGCGGTTACACCATGAGAGAGCAGATGTTTTGCCGTCAGCTCACTCATCTTCCCGGCGCCCACAATCAGCACCGTCTTGCCGGTTAAATCCTCAAAAGTCTGCTTGGCCAGTTCCACCGCCGCATAGCTGATGGAAACGGCATTTTGGTCTATTTTGGTCTCGGTACGCACCCGTTTGCCCACAGTAATAGCCTGTTGGAAAAGTGTATTCACTACACCGTTGGTGGCGCCGAAATCCCGTGCCGATTCATAAGCCTCCCTGACCTGACCCAGGATTTCGGTTTCACCGATGACCATGGAATCCAACCCGGAAGCAACCCGGAAGATATGCCTCACTGCATCATAAAGCGTGTGCACGTATAAATAGTCCCTGATGTTACCGGTGGCTTCACCACAGCTTTCTGTTAAAAAGGCCTTCACACCGGCCAAACCGGTATCCACATCGGTCACCGCGGCATAGACTTCGGTACGGTTGCAGGTGGAAAGAATTGCACACCCGTGAATGTGCTTTTTCTCCTTCAACCTGGCAAAAGCCTCTCCCAGCTTTTCGTAAGGGAAAGCCAACTTCTCCCTGATTTCCACCGGGGCAGTCCTGTGATTCAGGCCTACTGTGAGAATATACATTGATCAATCCGCTCCTTTAGCTTTCTTTCGTCCCCCACCCGTATCAATTCCAGCAACTCCGAATCCACCAAAGAAGCAAAGACGGACCGGCGTCTCTCCGGGTCAGGGATTTTTGCAATTATCTCTTCACGCAGGTCTCCCAACCGCGCCAACAATGTCTGGTATTCCGGTCCAAACTCCTCTTGAAACTGCCGGCACAGTTTCACGGCAAACGCCGGGCTGGTACCGTTGGTGGAAACGGCAATGGTCAAATCCCCCCGGCGCATTACCGCTGGCATCAAAAAGGAAGATTGGTCCCGGCTGTCAACTGCATTGACCAGGATACCTCTTTCAGCGCAGTGCCGGGCAACCCTGTCATTCAGCTTGTAGTCATCAGTGGCACAGATCACCAGTATTACGCCCTCAAGATATGTAGGCGCGTAAGCCCGCCGGGTCCAGGTGAGCATCTTTTGCGCCGCCATCTCTCTGATGCGCGGTTCCGCATCGGGACTGACCACCTGTACCCGGGCACCGCACTCCTTGAGAGCCAGGATTTTTCGCAGTGCCACCTTGCCCCCGCCGATTACCAGGCAGGGCTTGTTTTTTAAGTCCAACAGTACGGGAAACAACTTTTTCATGGTAACTCCTTACACTAGCATTCCCGTGCAGGCTTGAGAAATAATGAACAAGCACATTGAATACACTTCGCTATAAGCAAAATATTTCCTGCCTGATACTGAAAAAATTGTAATCAATCTTGAATGTCCCTGAGTTTATTCAATATCCGCTGTACTTCTTGAGGTATTTTCCCCAATCCCTGCATATGCTTTCTGAGAAATGAGTTTTCTACCATAACCTCCAGGGAATTAAGCATATAGTCCCTTTTAAACTTATCCCGGATTTTTTCATAGCCACCGAGTCTTGACATGTAATACCGCCTGTAACAATCAATTACCGCCTGTGATATCTCTTGCCGTGTCATAGTTTTTGCTCTAATTACCGGTTCCACAAAATTATATTTACTGTAATCCTTTTCCTCTATAAAATCTTTTAACTCCTGGTATACATCGGCATACGGCCACGGGGCGATCATGAGAAAATGAGCAAAATCAGGATTGTAATGTTTGGCCAGTTCCAGTGTTTCTTCTATTGTTTCCGGTGTTTCGTCCGGCATACCCAACACAAATGAACATTCGGAAATCATTCCGGCATCATTTATCAGGCGAATTGCTTCCCGGGACTGTTCGCATCTTATGTTTTTCTTAAAGTGGTCCAGCCGCTCCTGGTTTGTTGCTTCAACACCCACGTAAATATGGAGCACACCTGCTTCTCTGTATTTATCCATGATACCTGCATCCCTGAGAATATCTTCTACACAGGTTTCCAAAAGCAAATTAATATTTACATTATTTTGAATCAGCAGGTCAAGTATTTTTTCCCACCGCTCCCTATTTCTTGTGGGGTACTCGTCCGAAAGCATAACGGTATCTACACCATACTCCTTTTTCAAGTGTAACAGTTCCTTGACAAATTCCCCCGCCTTTCTCTCGCGGTAATGCTTCCGCCAAAATTTTTGCTGTGAACAAAAGCTGCAATCGTTAACACAACCCCTGGATGAATTCACCAGACCCAAACGGGATCCGGGTAAAACATGGAAACTGTAATCCTCCCATTCTACCAAATCCCAGGCAGGTATCAGTTGATCAAGGTCGGGGACAAAAGGTCGCCGGGTTGTTTCCAAAATTGCTGCTCCGCGCCTAAAAACAATCCCTTTTACGTTTTCAAGGTTACCGCCACTTTCAACCGCCCGCATCAATTCAGGCATGGTCTCCTCGCCTTCGCCCCTGATGACGAAATCAATCACATTTCCATATTGGCCCAGTAATTCCCGGTAGCAAAAATTGGCATGAATTCCGCCGATACAGGTGATTATATCCGGATTGATTTTCTTGGCCACTTCCAGCACTTTAACAGCGTCATTAATTGAAGAAGTATAAGCCGTGCTGCCCACAAAGTCAGGTTTTGAAGCAATGATCCTCTCCTCAATATCATCCAGTGTATGGTTTTTGGTCATGGCATCGTAGATTTCAACTTCAAAACCCGCATGTCTTACATGACCTGCTATATATATAAATCCCAAATGTGGCCATTTTCCAGCCGCTTCAACCACGCCGGCATGATACGGTGGTGTTACCAACAATAGTTTTTTAGCCAACTTACTGTCCCCCCCTATTACTTTTGCCAAGCATCTTAACCGCTTATATAAGGCGAGTGGAAACTTTCGTAGAACAAACCTATGCCAAATAAAGCAAAAATCAAAACTACCAATGCTATGATAGAAAACCATGCCGCCTTACTGCCCTGCCATTTAAAAGTAAAACGCAAGTGCAGATAAATTCCATAAAAAAACCATGAAATCAAAGACCATGTCTCCACCGGGTCCCAGCCCCAGTAGCGACCCCAGGCGTTTTTTGCCCAAATTGAACCGGCCACAATCATGATTCCCAGGTTGATAAAGCCAAATCCGATAAAGCCATAACTTAACTCATCAAGCACCTCCAGCGAAGGCAACCGGCGATAAACAGACGTTAATCTGTCGGCTTGGGCCTTTCGTTGTTTCACCAGGTATAAAACTGCCAGGGCAGTACCAATCAAAGCAGCCCCATAAGCCAGTTTGGCAAATAAGATGTGGACGATTAACCAGTAGGTTTTAAAAGTAACAGGCAAATCCCTGATCTCCGGTGAAGCCATCACTGCCAGCCCAATCATGAGAAAGCTTACCGGCATCACAACCGCCCCTGCCGTGCGCAGGACAGGCTTCCATAATTGGACAATGAGAAACATCATTACTACCACCCATACGTCAGAGGAATACACTTCGTACTGACGCAGGTACGGGCCGTGCCCGGTCTCAATCCATCGCAAACCCAGTGCCAAACTATGGGTTGCCAAACCTGTTGCAGCAAGCCAGGTAGCCGGTTGCAGCGATTTTTCCCGGTGAAATGCCACTGAGTATATATAGAGTACGGAACTGATTACATAAAACCCCACCGTAATCCAGAGAAATAAAATTTCTGTCTTGATCACCTGCCGATCACCCCTTGCTCCAGTTCTCTTTTTATACCGCTCAACAATTCTGCAAATTCTCCTTCAAGAAAAAGATGCTGGTATTTATTTGTCCTGCCCAACACAGTTAATAATATTTTCCCGTCCGCTTTTGTCAAGTTAACTCCCATTTCCCTCGGTATCAGTAAGTAAATTATAGCAGTACCCAGCAAAGTAATCCAAAAACCGGTGAATACCACGGTAATCCCACGGTCTTTTACCACTGAAAATCCGTACCACTTTATATAATTGTCGAAGCTTAGCGAATAGTCTCGAAACTCAATACTGCTTTTTAAAGGGAGCCGCCCACGGTAAATTGTTTCCCGGTCATTTTTTATTGTCAGCAGCAGTCCGGGGTCATTTTCCCGGTGGGCCTCCAGGCCCGGATTCTCCCGGCCCGCATAGGCCAGGTCCGGGAAAAAGGCAGCACTTACATCAAAGACAGTCCCGGGCAACCTGAAATCCCCCTGGTGACGGATGTGTTCACCGTGCATGCTGGTATCCAGGACAACACGAAATTGCTTCTTTTCACCACCCGGCGTTGTGAGAGTCAGTCCGGGAGCATAACCATACAATTTCTTATATAGAATTAATCCCTTATATTGCAGCGGGGTGGGACCGCTGACCACACCGTGTTTGACTTCTTTTGCTTGTTCTAAAATTGTTACTTTAGCGGTATAATCCCGGAGCAACCCCGCTTTATTATATTTCAACACTACATCATCCAGGCGAATTTTAAAATTTTGGTGACCCTTAGGGTACAAGGACCCCTGTTTAACTACCACATAATTATCATGTTTGTCAGTAAAGGCCATGCCTTCCGGGACAAAAAACGATCCCCAGAAAGAGGTTGTAAAAGTAAGAAAACCACCGACAATGATTACCAATAAGCCCAAATGAAAAATAACAATTCCCCAGTAACCCCATTTAAATTTACTGCCGGAAAGAAAAATACATTTTCCCAGTTTTCTTTCCTGTACCCGGTATCTGCACCCCCTCAAAAGCCCGGCAATTCGGTCGGCGACTGCCTGGTAATCAGCAGTTTCAACTGTAAACATTTCCTTGCAACGCGGCAGGGGCTTCCATTCCCCCCGGGCGGCCCGGTAAATTTCCCTCCTGGTGCGGGAAATTTGTCGAAAGGTACAAAATAGCGTATTGATAAAAAATGTGGCCACCATAACAAGAAACCACCAACTGCTGAACACTTCTTCCAGGACTGTAACCCCCAGTACAGTCCCAATGGTAAGAAAAACAATTAAAATCAAAGCTAATTTAATGGAAGTGAAAAAGTTGTAGAGTGTACGCCAAGGAGTTAAGATATTTATCTCCCTCCCCCATACTTTACGCGTTTCTGCTACCATTATACCGTATTTCCTTTCTCGAAAAAAGACACTTTTTACTTTACCACCCATACATAGTTAATACCATAAGTTAAGTAAGACCGGCGTTTAATGCCGGTCCTATCTTTTGAAACTTCAACGCATATTGTTTTATCCACAGATATTGTGCGTACAGTCCTTTTCCTGCCAGTTACCGGCAGCATTTTTAATGGCATTAACCAAAGTCTGGCTGTAGGGGTCCGCCTGTTTATCACGGTCAAAATCAAACTCGTTAATAGAATTATTGTTGTAAGGATAGGGGTCGTCAGGGTTTACCAGCAGGTGCGGCAGACGCGAACCGTGCACCACCATAGTATGACAGGCGTTGCAGGACCGCCTTTTCTTACCTGAATGCAGGTTGTGCAAATTTTTCCCCCCACCGGAGAACCCGGTCTGGTCCGCCCCGTAATTTTGGTCCGTCCCCATATAAACCGCCGGGTCGTGGCAGGAGAAACACAGGTGCTGGTCCGAGTCGGCATCGGCCCCGGTACCATCGCTAGCATCGCTTTGTGTAGTTGGTTTATACGGTTTTTTAAGGATATATTTATTGTTCGAACCGTGTGGTCCAAAAGGTGCATTAGGGTCGTCACTGCCGTGGCAGTCATCACAATAAAGGAAACTCTCGGCATTCCACAGGTTGCCCCAGCGGTCCTGACCGACAAAGGCGCCGTAATAACCGCCGCCAGGTTTCGGGCTGACGCCGGTGGTGTCGCCCACAATCACCATGTGCCCGCCGGGATTGGCCGGGTTGAACTCCTTGGCAGGATCGGTTTGAGTCCTACTCCCGTCAGGAGTAGGCGGGTTGGTACCGTAACTGTAATAGGAATGACACTTGAAACAGATCTCATACTGGTAGTCCACCGCATATTTAAAAGTAAACGTGGGCGGGTTGGTTTCATAATTGTCCCAGGTAACTTCGTCAGCCTGGCCGGCCCGGTAATCCACCCCCACACCGCTGATGTTCTTCAACGGCCCGGGAAGCTGCGGCGCCACTGTCCCCGGCGGCGTCGGCTCCTCGGAATGCGGGTCGTGGCAGTCGGTACACTCGGCATGCCGCTCCGCCAGCGGCCGGTCCTGGTAGTCCTCCTTGTTAAAGTGATTGGTGCCGGCATTGACGTCCAGCACCGGGTGCCGGTAATTATTGTTGGTACCTTTAGTGACCTCTGTCTTAATGTCTAACGCCCCGGGATAGTCCGGATTGGTGCCGTCATGACACCGCAGACAGATGCCGCTTTGCGTAGCGGTATCCTCCGGGTACTTCCATAAGTTATAGTTTGACGAACCGTGGGATTCATGGCAGTCCGTACAGTGTATCCCCACCGCCGTGTGGTGGGTGGAATTCAAATAGGTGCTCTTGTTGTACCCGGAACCGTTGATGGTTACCGGGGCGCTGGGAAAGACAATGGTCTCCGGTACAAAGGTATTGGTATCCGCCACCGCTGTCGGCGGCGACCCGTCATGGCATTTCAGACAAAAGTCCAGGTCATCACCGATGGTAACCCTGCCGGTTGCCGTATTATCCCGGGTAAATACTTTCTTGGTATTATCGGGGTCGGATAAGGCCGAATATGGCTTTGGTTGCGGGTCCATTATCGGGGCCGGCCCTACCGTATGCGGGCCGTGACAGCTGGTGCACTCCATCCTCACTTCCGGCTCGGTGCCGGTCAGGTCATGCAGCGACCCGGAGGCGGGCTGGCCGTACTCGGCTTTTATATCTTTCCCACTCATGGAATTTGAAACGTCATCATGGCAGTTAAAACAAAGCGTCCTGCCCGCTGCCAGTAAAAGCCAATCATTGGCCCCGGCGTGTTTGTCATGACACTTGACGCAGGTCACTTCCGTCCCGGAAGACGGCTGTAATGCGGCTTTGGTCGCATCATAATGGGCGGCATTGTCATTGCTGTGGTCACCCAGTGTATCCTCCCAGTAGGTGTCTGCCGGCCCGGTGAAATTCTGGTCGGTTGTACCGTGACAGGCCAGGCAAAAGTCATTTCCCTGATAGTAATTATTTGTGCCGTCGTTACTCCTCAGTAACCTGGGGTAGACGCTGCCGGGGTTACCGGGGTCCTCGTCCCCGTGGGGATTATGGCAGCTGACGCATTCTATCACGCCGTTAATCGCGATATTCCCGGTGTCCCTTACCGGGTGAAAGCTGACATTGCCGCTGCTGCTGCTGAACAAAGCCTGCACGTTGTAGTTGCTCCCGGTGCCGTCATGGCAGGTATAGCATACCCCGGTTACGGTGGACTGGGTCAGCAGGTCAAAGCCGGGTGCTGCATGGCTGCTGTGGCACGAGGCACATGCCGCGGGGTTTTCGATATACGGCCCGTGGGGCACGGTAAAAGTGCCGGGGGCAGCAGTGGTCGCACTGGCCGTATTGCTGTCACCGGAAGTGTTCCCGGCTGCATCATAGGCCTGCACCTTGTAGTAATATGCCGTATTTGCCTGTAACCCGGTATCAATGAAGGTTGTCCCCCCGGCTGTACGTACCTCTTTAAAGGTGACACCATCGGTACTGCGAAAAATCTTGTAGCCTGCCACGCCGGTATCATCGGTACTGGCCGTCCAGTCCAGCCTTATCTGGCTGCTGCTAACCGCTGTCGCCGTCAGATTTGCCGGTAGCGACGGCGGTGTCGTATCGGCAGCAAGGGCGGTTTCTCCCAAACCTGAAAATAATATCACGACGGCAATCAATAATGTGCTCACTTGCAAACTGCCACGGCAAAATTTAACTATATTGTCAGGCAAAAAGTGCTTGCTCAACGTTGTCACCACCTGCTCCATATCACCAAATCCCGGCATAAAATCCACCCCCCTTGGGCCAATCTTAATCATTGGTACACAAGTGCAGCAATCTGATGGTAGTAAAGTGACCACTCCCGCTGCACCGATACAATAAGAAAAGACCAGCTTGGCAAAGCTGGCCTCAGGACTTACAGTCTCGGGACTCCTCAGTGTTAATATTTAATTTTTTTCTATTTATCCGCAGACATTGTGCGTACAGTCACTTTCCTGCCAGTTACCGGCATTGTTCTTTATGGAATTGATCAGGTTCTGGCTGTAAGGGTCCGCCTGTTTATCACGGTCAAAATCAAACTCGTTAATAGAATTATTGTTGTAAGGATAGGGGTCGTCAGGGTTTACCAGCAGGTGCGGCAGACGCGAACCGTGCACCACCATAGTATGACAGGCGTTGCAGGACCGCCTTTTCTTACCTGAATGCAGGTTGTGCAAATTTTTCCCCCCACCGGAGAACCCGGTCTGGTCCGCCCCGTAATTTTGGTCCGTCCCCATATAAACCGCCGGGTCGTGGCAGGAGAAACACAGGTGCTGGTCCGAGTCGGCATCGGCCCCGGTACCATCGCTAGCATCGCTTTGTGTAGTTGGTTTATACGGTTTTTTAAGGATATATTTATTGTTCGAACCGTGTGGTCCAAAAGGTGCATTAGGGTCGTCACTGCCGTGGCAGTCATCACAATAAAGGAAACTCTCGGCATTCCACAGGTTGCCCCAGCGGTCCTGACCGACAAAGGCGCCGTAATAACCGCCGCCAGGTTTCGGGCTGACGCCGGTGGTGTCGCCCACAATCACCATGTGCCCGCCGGGATTGGCCGGGTTGAACTCCTTGGCAGGATCGGTTTGAGTCCTACTCCCGTCAGGAGTAGGCGGGTTGGTACCGTAACTGTAATAGGAATGACACTTGAAACAGATCTCATACTGGTAGTCCACCGCATATTTAAAAGTAAACGTGGGCGGGTTGGTTTCATAATTGTCCCAGGTAACTTCGTCAGCCTGGCCGGCCCGGTAATCCACCCCCACACCGCTGATGTTCTTCAACGGCCCGGGAAGCTGCGGCGCCACTGTCCCCGGCGGCGTCGGCTCCTCGGAATGCGGGTCGTGGCAGTCGGTACACTCGGCATGCCGCTCCGCCAGCGGCCGGTCCTGGTAGTCCTCCTTGTTAAAGTGATTGGTGCCGGCATTGACGTCCAGCACCGGGTGCCGGTAATTATTGTTGGTACCTTTAGTGACCTCTGTCTTAATGTCTAACGCCCCGGGATAGTCCGGATTGGTGCCGTCATGACACCGCAGACAGATGCCGCTTTGCGTAGCGGTATCCTCCGGGTACTTCCATAAGTTATAGTTTGACGAACCGTGGGATTCATGGCAGTCCGTACAGTGTATCCCCACCGCCGTGTGGTGGGTGGAATTCAAATAGGTGCTCTTGTTGTACCCGGAACCGTTGATGGTTACCGGGGCGCTGGGAAAGACAATGGTCTCCGGTACAAAGGTATTGGTATCCGCCACCGCTGTCGGCGGCGACCCGTCATGGCATTTCAGACAAAAGTCCAGGTCATCACCGATGGTAACCCTGCCGGTTGCCGTATTATCCCGGGTAAATACTTTCTTGGTATTATCGGGGTCGGATAAGGCCGAATATGGCTTTGGTTGCGGGTCCATTATCGGGGCCGGCCCTACCGTATGCGGGCCGTGACAGCTGGTGCACTCCATCCTCACTTCCGGCTCGGTGCCGGTCAGGTCATGCAGCGACCCGGAGGCGGGCTGGCCGTACTCGGCTTTTATATCTTTCCCACTCATGGAATTTGAAACGTCATCATGGCAGTTAAAACAAAGCGTCCTGCCCGCTGCCAGTAAAAGCCAATCATTGGCCCCGGCGTGTTTGTCATGACACTTGACGCAGGTCACTTCCGTCCCGGAAGACGGCTGTAATGCGGCTTTGGTCGCATCATAATGGGCGGCATTGTCATTGCTGTGGTCACCCAGTGTATCCTCCCAGTAGGTGTCTGCCGGCCCGGTGAAATTCTGGTCGGTTGTACCGTGACAGGCCAGGCAAAAGTCATTTCCCTGATAGTAATTATTTGTGCCGTCGTTACTCCTCAGTAACCTGGGGTAGACGCTGCCGGGGTTACCGGGGTCCTCGTCCCCGTGGGGATTATGGCAGCTGACGCATTCTATCACGCCGTTAATCGCGATATTCCCGGTGTCCCTTACCGGGTGAAAGCTGACATTGCCGCTGCTGCTGCTGAACAAAGCCTGCACGTTGTAGTTGCTCCCGGTGCCGTCATGGCAGGTATAGCATACCCCGGTTACGGTGGACTGGGTCAGCAGGTCAAAGCCGGGTGCTGCATGGCTGCTGTGGCACGAGGCACATGCCGCGGGGTTTTCGATATACGGCCCGTGGGGCACGGTAAAAGTGCCGGGGGCAGCAGTGGTCGCACTGGCCGTATTGCTGTCACCGGAAGTGTTCCCGGCTGCATCATAGGCCTGCACCTTGTAGTAATATGCCGTATTTGCCTGTAACCCGGTATCAATGAAGGTTGTCCCCCCGGCTGTACGTACCTCTTTAAAGGTGACACCATCGGTACTGCGAAAAATCTTGTAGCCTGCCACGCCGGTATCATCGGTACTGGCCGTCCAGTCCAGCCTTATCTGGCTGCTGCTAACCGCTGTCGCCGTCAGATTTGCCGGTAGCGACGGCGGTGTCGTATCGGCAGCAAGGGCGGTTTCTCCCAAACCTGAAAATAATATCACGACGGCAATCAATAATGTGCTCACTTGCAAACTGCCACGGCAAAATTTAACTATATTGTCAGGCAAAAAGTGCTTGCTCAACGTTGTCACCACCTGCTCCGGTATCTTGCTCTCGCCCGTAGGGGCCTGGCATTGTACTCTGGCATGAGACCGCCGGTTGTTTTTTTACCTGCAGTCCGGGATTACTTAACTTGAATATACAGCGGCTTGTTTACCTGATTAATACCCGGGGGAGCGGCGAGACGCGCCCCTCCCCGGTCAATCCTTACCAACAGAAAACCGTATCCTCCTCGCCATTCCTTACTGGCAGTTTTGGTTGCCAGAAACTCCACCCTTGTTCCCAAGGGAACAGGGTGCCAGTCACTATCGGCAATCCATGTCTCGCCCCGGTCCAACGAGAAATTTACATGCCCGTCTTCCGGCGACTGAACACTGACCTTGAGATTGCCGGTGTCATCCGTAATATTTCCGAAAGCATCATAAGCGTGAATGGTGGCCTGGTAAACCTTACCCGGTTTAATGGAAAGTTTGTCCGGTCCCCAGCCGATATAACTTGCCGGGCCAGGATTAACATCAATCTCTTTAGTTCGCGAAATACCAGCTTCCAGTAGAGGCGCCCCCGGTACCAGCGGGTCACGATACCGGAGTACCGCTATAACCCTGTTTTTACCAGGGACGGTACTGGCAACCAGCCTGCCTTTCACCCGCCCCCGGGAATCCGGCCTGCCCACACCGGTTGGAATTCCAAGGCTGTTCAAAGCCAGCGCCTTACCATCATCCTGATAGCGACCTACCTTTGGCCTTTTTCGCAAAGCGTCAGGAACCTTGTTAGGATGACCAACTTTGAATGCAACTCGGGCACCGGGGTCGGTTACAGCCACACCATTATGGTCAGTGATAGTAGCAGATAAAGTAATATCCTCTCCGCCGGTAATGGTTTGATTTCCGGATACATCTAAACTGATATTCCAGTCCAGCGCTCTCACCTGAGTGGTGATACGAACAGGGGAGCCTGCCGGTGAATCTGGAATAAACTCCACAATTATGTTGGCTGTACCAGTATGCGTGCTGGTAAATTCACCTTCCACCGCACCGGATGAAACAGATTTGAGTTTGCGGAAACGGCTGAAATCAGTGGCATATTTCCAGGTACCGGAAACCGGTACTGGCCGACCGTAAACATCTTCGGCGACTGTCTTGATTTTGACGCTGTTTTTCGGTTGGTCTACAAAAAGCACGGAATTACTTAATTCAATACGCAACCTTGCAGGAAGCTTGCCATTGCGATTATAAATATTTTCCGCAATACCAATGTAAGGTTTCGCCTCCATATACCCAGATGGTCCACTTTCATTTCCTGTGGTATCCACTGCAGTTACCCGATAATAGTATGTCTGCCCCTGTTCGAGGCCGGTATCCATAAAAGCAGTCCCCGGCAATAATTCCGTATTAATCTTATCGTAGCTTCCCTGCGCTGATGTGCTGCGGTAAAGGTTATAACCGGCCAAGTCATTTTCTGTATTGCGCCGCCAGTTAACCAGCAACTCAGTTCCCGTCCATGGATCAAGAATATTTAATCCTCCGGGGACATCAGGAGCTATCATGTCAAGAGCGGTACCTGCGACCGCTGCGGACAGGTCTGAGACATTACCCACACTGTCATACGCAGCAATTTTATACCAGTAGGTGTTGTCTCTTTGCACATCACTATCTGCATATACAGTCCGGTAAACGGCCTTGGCAATTACACGGTATTCACCATTCAAGGTGATGCTGCGGTAGAGGATATACCCTGCCACATCACCAGCGTTGCTGGCACTCCAGGATATATCCAGCCTCGTCCCCGTACCCGGGTTATCTGCCCTCAGGTTGCGCGGCGTATCCGGCGGCGTAATGTCGCGGGTGGGAATGCCGCCAATGATTTCCGTTGGTTGCGACTTGTTTCCTACATCGTCGATAGCCGCGAGCTGATAGAAATATTCAACGTTATTCTCAACATTAGTATCAATATATGTCGTGTCTGTAAGAACTTCCGGGGTTACTCGTTCAAATCTGCCTTCCGAAGAATTTGCCCGGTACACTATATATCCTGCAAAATCCGTTTCCTGATTGGGCTCCCAGCTTAATTGCAATTTATTTCCGGTCCGAGGATCTTTAACGGTAAAACCGGTTGGCGTTGCCGGTGGAATATCATCTAACGTGGGGGTAACAGATACTGCCCGGGAAAAACCGGATTCATTACCGGCATAATCCACAGCAGTAATCTTATAGTAATAAGTAAGATTGTCAATAAGTCCCGAATCGAAAAAACTGTTGCCTGTTACCGGCGCACTGTTAATTTTTACATATGAATCCGCAGTATTTGGCGACCGGTAAACATTATACCCGTCAAGGTCCGATTCAACATTGGGGCCCCAGCGGAGGCTGATTCCCCCGCCCCTGCGGGTGTCCTGCGCTGTCAGACCGGTTGGTGGAACCGGCGGCTCCCTGTCAGGCGCAGATATGCTCAAGTTAACTTCATCAAACATCACCCAGGCCCGGGCATTTGCACCACTGCCATTCTTCAACTGGGCTGTCAGCTGCAGTTGGTAATTGCCCGGCACGGTAATATGCCGTGACAAATCCAGGTCTTCAACAACCTGCCAGTCTGCCTGCCGTTGGTAAACATCGTTATAGACGGAGGTGTAGACATTATCAAACACGCCGGCATCTTCCCATACAGTGACCGGCTTTATCTTGCCCGGCCGTAAGAGGTTTATTTGGGCAACCTGTTTTTCAGGGGTCCCCACGGCCCCTTTGGTCCAGGCAAAGCTAATTTTGACATGGGAAGAAGCATCCGGTATATACACGTCTTGATAAACACTACCGGAGGTGCTGCCGTTACTTCCCGGAGGAGTCTGCAATTTGACAGCTCCGCCCTGCCCGGCATATCTTATCCCGTCAAGAAACAGGTCACCCGTGTAACCATCAGTCGTCCATGCAACAACTGCATCACCGCCAATGTTCCAATCGGCAAGATTGCTGCTAAAACTACCGTTCTGTAAATTGTTGCGAGCACTGACGTCATAATTTAGCAAGCCAAAACTTACAAAAATAATCCCCATAATCATTAAAGTTGCTAGACATAATTTGACACGAAAACTGGGCTCTCCGGGAAGAAACTTGGACACGTCCATTGTTCCACCTCCCCTCCCCTTTGCAAACCCTAATTATTCCGGTAAGCGTAGACGGAAATTCGATTATTGTCCCGCTCCGCTATATATAACCTGCCTGTTTGGTCCAAAGCCAAACCATTGGGAAAACTCATTTGACTCTGCCCGTTACCCAAGTTGTCTATAATACCAACTCTTTTCGTATCAATCTCATAGATATATACTCGTTGAGTGACAGTATCAGCTATATAAAGCAAACCTTTTGCTTTATCCAAAACAATACCCCGCGGGGTGACCAACATTTGCCTTTTCCCCATATGGGCAATACTTCTTAAAAATTTTCCCTTTTTACTGAATAATTGTACCCTGCCGTTATTGGTATCGGCAACATAAAGCAAGCCTTTTTCGTCATCTATCGCCAGACCATTGGCAAACTGGAGTTGACCTTCTTCCTTGCCGGGTTTGCCAAATTGATATAAATATTTTCCTGTTTTATCAAAAACAACAATTCTCTGCCCGGAAACATCTGACACATACAAATTGTCACTACCATCCAGTACCAAAGCTACCGGCTGAATGACACCAATTTCTTTTTTGTCAGCTTTCTTGGGAAGGGTATAGCGATAGTCCCCGTCTTGGAAGTCCAAAACCTGGATACGGTTATTGTTAAAATCCGCTACATATAGGACAGTCCCTTGACCATTTACCGCCACTGCGACGGGATAATCAAACTCTGCCTTCCCCGTCCCTTTTTTCCCAAATTGGCGTAAAAACTTTCCCCGGGAACTGAAAATCATAACCCGGTTGTTTCCCGAATCGGCAATCACCACGGTACCGACTGCGTTAACAGTCACCCCCAAAGGCCTGTTTAAACTTCGCCCGCCGGTGCCGGAAATTGCCGCCACGCGGCGAGGTGTCAATACAGCGGTTTCACGTTCCGCATCTTTTCTAAAAATACTTTCTCTGTCTTCCCGGTTTAGAAAAGAGAACAGGAACCATACCACCAGAGTTAATATTATGATAAGAACAATAATCATTGTTAATCTGGTTTTGCTTGCTCTTGTCAATGCCGGACCTCCTGCAGCACTATTGTCAGCGTTCGCAAATCATCAAAATATTCCCCATACCAATAATAAGTCTGTTTGCTTCACTTATTTGTTGTGACAGGCCTCGCAAACTCCCCGTTCATCCAGCCGTAACAGAGTACTGGAATTGGAAGTAGTCCCGTCAGTCCGGTTAAAAGTTATGGAACTGTAGGCTTTCGTACCATGAGCATAGTGGCAGGTCAAACACATCACCTGTTCATTGGCAGCAGAACTGTCGACAGACTGCAGCGGCAGCTTGCTACTGGGTTGAGATAAGCTTGCATAAACCCAGCTGCCTGCGTTAACACCCGGGTAACCTGCCGGGTCCATACCCACCCGGTGCCGTTTCTTGGTAGAGTAAGCACCGCTGTCCGTATCACCGGACCCTGCCGCAGTTTGATAGAAGTCCTGATGGCAGGCACCACAGAAGTCATTCCAACCGGATAAATAAGCAATGGATTCATCAGCCAATTCATTGGTAATCGTCAAGTCCGGCGGGGTGGCGCTGATATCAACCCCATTGACGTTAACTCGCAATGCCCGGGAAATATTGGCAGTATTGTGCGGGTCATGGCAGCTCGCACAGGTCAATTCCATATGAGACGGCGCTGCCGTATCGTAACCCGGTACCCAAACAGTGGTCCCGGTTACTTCGTTGACATTGTGCTGTGAATAAACAGATGCGTAGGTAGGAGTGCTGCCCTCTGCAGTAACCATTCTCACAAAGCCGCCGCCGCTGGCGGCATAAGTTGCTGTACCTGTCTCAATAGCACCGTCCTCCACATTATACTTGCTTTGTTGGCCCATACCGTGGCAGTACATACAGGTGGCATAGACATCATTGTTACCCGCTGCCAGGTTTTGAATCAAATTTTTCCCGATAGCGGCATGGGTGCTGTGACATTGGGAACATGCCGACGTGTTGGCTGTATAACCCCCGTGAACATTAGATGCCGAGGATAACGGTGCAGCAGTTGCAATCCCTGCTGTTAAAATTACAGTAAAACTGATAGTTAACGACAAAACAAAGGCCCACCTTCTCATGCTTCTCCCTCCCAATTCTTATTTTTTACTTGTCAAATACGGAAACCCGGTTGTTTCCCACCTCGGTCACGAACAACCTGCCGTTATTATCGATAAAAAGTCCGTTGGGAAGATTAAGCTGCCCATTTTCGACACCACGGCTGCCAATACGGAACAATTCTTCCCCATCAGGCTTCAAGACAAATACTTGTCCCAAGATACCGGTAACCACGTAAATATTCCCCCGCTTGTTTACGTCAATACCCCGCGCTGTTGTCAGTTGGCCGATTTCACCCTCTTTCTTACCCAAAGTGCGCAGGTACTTGCCCCGGCGGTCAAATACCTGAAGGCGATTGTTTCCCGAATCAGCCACATAAATGTTACCTTCCTGGTCCACGGCAACACCGTTTGGATATTTGAACTGTCCCGGTCCCGTTCCCTCTTCACCAAAACTCATGAGCAACTTGCCTGCCAAATCAAAAACAAAAACCTTCATTTTAGCAATATCGGTGAGATAGAGTTTATCGTTAAAAATCTTCAGGTCTCCGGGTTTCCGGTACAGTCCTTTTCTGTCAGGTTGAAAGTAACTTGAAAATTTCCCGTCAGTACCAAAAATAGCAATCTTACCGCTATCCATATCCGCAACAAAAAGCTTGCCGCCGCTGACAGCCAAACCATACGGCCTGCGGATGATGGAATTAATTTCGTCCTCGGGAGCGCCGATGACCCGTACAATTTTACCGTTATAATCAAACACCTGGATACGGCTGTTCTTCGTATCGGAGACATAGATTTTTCCGCCGGAAACTGTGACTGCCATGGGATAATCAAGAGAGCTTTTTTGAGGCCCGTAGATGGCAAACTTAAACTCCGGCAGTTGCGTTGTCTTCACATCCGGAATCATTGCGGTAACTTTTTGCACCGGGTGCTGCTTGTTGATGTAAAAAATACCAAAGGTGACGGTTACAACTAAAGCAATGCTTAAAATAATAATAATTAGTGTTGAAAACTTCATCCGGACGGTCCGTGACCTACCCCCCTTTATTGCCCACCAAGTCTTTTTAATGCCTTGTTTGCTTCCCCAAACTGGGGATTATAGTCCAAAGTCAGCTGGTAATATTTCCTGGCATTGTCCAGATCCCCCAACTTTTCATAAGCAATACCGATATTGTAATAGATATTGGTATTACCGGGCGAAATTTCAGCAGATTTAGTAAGAGCGGCTACAGCCTGTCCATATTTCCCCATTTCCAGGTAAATCAGTCCGAGAATGGAAATGCCGTTGGCATGGAGGGGGTTTTTTTCAACATATTCTTCCATTAAAGTTTTTGCCATTTCCCAATCATGGTTCTCAAAATGTGCTAATGCCAAGTTGTATTTTGCCTGCATATTATTGGGGTCAATTTTTAGCGCATTTTTATACTGTGACAATGCTTTGTCGATTTGGCCCATTTGAAAATACACCCATCCCAAAGCTATTCGGTAATCTGCATTGCCGGGATTGGCTTGTACATTTTCCAGAGCAACTTCCAAATCTCTTTCCAATTTGGTGGTTGTTTCGTATTGGTCCCAAAAGAAGGCATTGCCTATCATCACACCAACCGTTATCAATAAAATAGCAACCACTAAAATAATTACTATTGCAAGTCTGATGTCGATTATTTTTTCACTTGTTGTCGATTGGGCCACAGGCATCCCCCCAACACCGCACTTGTCACGTAAACGCTTTATTTTTTATGACAATCCTGGCAAACACCGGAATAATCCCGGCGCAGCAAATAATTCGTCACCTGACTGGGACCGTCTGTATCACCGCTTTTGGTTGCGTCATTAACACTGGTACTGCCGTGTGCTTTGTGACAGGTAAGGCAAATTATTTTATCGGTATTATCGCCTGCCGTTCCTTCCAGCGGTAAAGTGGTGGTAAGCGGCCCTTTGGTATAAGAAGCCGGAGAAATACCGACCGCATGACGGTACTTAATTGCTGTACTGTATGTACCTGTGGCCTCGATATGCCCGGCGCCGGTACCGGCATAATAATCCTTGTGACAGCCCATACAGAACTCGTTAACACCGCTGACATAGCGTGAATATTCCACCCCGCCGGCAGTATCGGTGACCGCATATCCTTCTACTTTAACCGCTTGATTATCCGGCGTCTTTACCGTCAGCATCCGGTAGCTCGGAGAATCGTGGGCATCATGGCAACTGACACACCCTAAGGGTTCCGTCCATTCATCCCCGCTTCCCAGCGGGTTGCCGCCGGGCGCCTCGTAAACGCTTGTGCCGACTGTGTGAATTGATTCGGGATTGGCCATGGCCGTGCTGCCAATAATTCCGCCAAAAGGGCCTGCCGGGGAGGTGAGCGTACCATAACTGCCGTTATTCACTGTTCCCTCAGTAACCACATACTTGCTGCCCGTACCGTCATGGCAGGAAATACAGGTCTCATTGACCGTAGGAAAGCGAAGCAGTTTGTTCCCTGCTGCCGTATGGGTTTGATGGCAGTTTTTACACATATCCGTATTTTCGCTATAGTATGCATGAGCATGCTTGTCCGGCGGAAAAGCAACCGCTTCACCAGTGGCATTGACCCCTTTTTGCGCCTGGTAGACATAATCAGTTACCGCATCAGTAGTTATGGCAAAATAATAATTGACGTAAGGTTGTATGCCGTAAACCGCCGAATAACTACTGGCCCCTGGTTGACCAAATGTATAGACATTATTCCAAACAGCGCCGTCAGTGCTCTGCCAAACCCGGTAAACTTCGCCCGGCTGGGCCTTCCAGAAAAGGTCCACCCGCGTTTCAGACATGGGAACAGCTCTTAATCCGGACGGCGCAGCTAATGCGGCTGATGGCAGGAATAGAAAAATTAAAATCATGGTAAAAAGCTTTTTACCCATTTCCCCGCACCTCCCAAAAAGTCCCCTTAAAACATGAAGATAGCAATCCTTTTATTGGCCCTGTCCACCACATAAACCTTGTTGCCGGATATTTCCACGTCATTGGGAAAGTTGAATTCACCCTCCAACAACCCGCGCCCGCCCAACTCAAAGGTTTTTTGCAGTCGCTTGTTAAATATTGCTACCTTATGCCGGAACAGGTCGGCAACAAATAACCTCCCGTGCCCGTCAAGGGCAATTCCCCGGGGGTAAGCAACATCAAATTGCGGCGGCGCCAGAACTTTTTTAAATTTACCCGTAGCAGTAAAAATCTGTATCCGCTTGTTACCGCTATCACTGACGTAAATGTCCCCATTTTTTGCTACCGCAATACCGTTGGGATAAGACAAATAGCCCTTTAATGCCCCGGGTTTGCCAAACTGATGTAAGACTTTGCCTTTTGAAGAAATTATCACAACTTTTCCACTGCGATCGGCAACATAAACATTATCCTTGTCATCAACTGCCAAAGCCAGCGGTGAGATGTCTGTGCCAAGAGAGTTTTTGTCCCAAGTTGTTTGATATTTCCCCTTGCGGTTAAAAATCTCAATGCTGCCTTTTTTAAAATCACCCACCAATATCCGGTCCTGGTTGTCCACTGTAATACAATTAGGGTAAACAAATTGACCGGGGTTTTCACCCCTACCTCCCAATGTCCCGACTTTTTTCCCATTGGCATTAAATACCTTGACCGTCGCATCAGCAACGTCAGTGACAAATATCCGGCCATAAAAATCTACAGCCACACCCATAGGTTTTTGAAACTGTCCCTGGTCAGGAGTAATATTAAACACAAAATTCGGTGTATAATCGGCCGGCTTTGTCACTTTTTTTACGGTATGCATTACATCTGCAATAACAAGGGGAGTCTTGTTTAATAAGTAATAATAACCGAAATAAAACGTACTGAAAAACAAGATTATCCCGAACAAAACAGCAATATGCCAAAATTTCAACTTGAAGCGCGGCAAACCATCCACCTCTCTACTTCAACCGCTCTTTTGCCTCAATTGCTTCTTCATACTTGGGGTCATACTTTAAAGCATTTTCAAAACTACGAATGGCGTCAATTTTCCTGCCCAACCTCTCCAGGGCAACACCTTTCAGATAATGAGCGGTGGCATTGGCGGGACTAATACTAATGGTTCTATCCAATGCTTCTACTGCATCCCCATACTTCTTGAGTTCCATCAATACTTCTCCCAGGCTCAACCACGCCAGTTCATGACGTGGATATTTGTCAACTATTGTCTTTAGTTCCCGCCGCGCCAGTTCATAATTTTTCTTTCCCTTGTAAGCTAAAGATAGATTATACCTGGCACTGATATAATCGGGATTGATTTCCAATACTTTTTGAAAACATGCTATTGCTTTATCCAGTTCGCCCAGCTGGTACAACGCCCAGCCCAATTCGGTCAAAACCACATAATTACCCGGCTGCTCTTCAAGGATATTTGTATATTTGATAACCTGCTGCTGTAAGTATGGCTGGTCATCAAACTGATTCCAAAACCATGTATAGCCAATACCGCTGCCCAAGACCGCTATTAAAAGAAAACCTGTGCCCAATGCCATCAAAGCCCTTTTTACAGACACTTCTTTTGATAATAGCTCCGGTAAGCTCACAACAGCGGGTTACCTCCCACCAAAAAAGATATAATTCTCCAAGTAATTCCTATATCCTTTAAAAGTTATTATAGACATACATTTAACACAAAGCTTTTTTCACAATCAAAACTTCTTGTTTAAGTTATTCCTTGCCCTGAAGATAAATTCCTGCAACAAGTGTATTAATTCACAAAAATGTTACAAACACTGTGGAGAGTGTTTTGAAACTATTTTGACTGCCCACAAATGAAATAGATAATAAGGATAATATTTGAAAAAAAGTAGTGGACAATTATGGAAGGATTTTTTGGGCTCCAAAACGAAAGTATTTGATAGTTAGGAAAAATGGGGGTGAAATTTTGAAAAAATCATTGTTAATAAGCTTTATGAGCATGCTTTTATTTTTAATCTTGCTCCCGGTTGCCTGGGCAGAACAGCTTAATTGGCGAGACGACGCCAGCGGCAGAAAATACTTTGGGCCGACTACCACTAAATACATTTATAACAGTAATGTTACTCCTAGACTGAAAATTGAAAACAAGTTTACTGCCGACGATATAACCAACTATCCTTATGAAATCTATTTGCCCAACGAAATTAATCCTGGCCGGTACCGTATTCACAGTAATTATACCAAGGACACCGACGCCTGTGCTTCCTGTCATGCCACACACACCGCCGTTGGCAAAAGCCTTCTGCAGTGGTTCAGTACATATGACACTTGTCTAGCATGTCACGACGGTACGGTAACAACCACCTACAATGTAGTCGCCGGTGTCACTCCGGCGGGGAGGCCTGCAGCAGGGGGTATGTTTGGTACCGGTAAAGAGAACTACTTGTCAACACACAAAGTCAATGGTGCAGTAACAACGGCTGCCGCTCCCGGGGGCTCAACGGTGCCGGTGCAAATGACCCGGGACGGGAAATCCGAGGTCATTTCTTGGGGCATCAAATTTGGCTGTGAAAGCTGTCACAATCCCCACGGCTCGGGTGGAAATGCACGCATTCTCAACCCCGACCCCAACGGGGTAGCAACGCAAAAGGCAGCACTCGCTGGATATGAACCGACAAAAATAGATGCAGTAACCCTGACAGTCTACCCCGCAGGTGATACCAGCAATAGACCTTATCGTTTCTTGACCGGTTACCCCTACGAAATAACTTTATGGGACAATGCCGGCAAGGAAGTCCAAGGAGAGATCAGCAATGCCAACGGGTATACCCTGATAACAGTGACTGATGCCAATCTGGTGAGCAAAATCTACGGTGTGCCTGCCGTTACCGTGGAAATGGATGTATATGATTACCTGGGCCCTGACGAACAAATTACTTACATCCACGGTGTTAACCAGTTTTGCGGCGCCTGCCATACTGACTATGATACAACCGTTGTGGATAAATCCGGCAGTAATCTCAGCGGCACTTATTCCGAAGCCTACCGCCACAAAGTAGGTGCCGGTTGGCCAGATCCGGTACCCGGTTTAAAATTTGAAAAAGGACCTGATAAAGATCAAAGAAACATTACCTGCTTAACCTGCCACATAGCTCACGGGACATCTCAGGATTACTGGAAGCGGACCCTGGCCAACGACAGTCTAGCCGATTATCAAGTACCTGATTGGGCGGGAATGGCCAAAGAAGAATTTCAGGAGATTACCGGCTCTTCGGCGCTGAAAAGAATGCCCAATATGGGTACCTGCGAAAGCTGTCACGATAAGGGTACGGCCAACGAAGGGTACCTGGCTAACTCCGGTCAAACCAGCAACTACAGTGAAGTTGCTGCTACAACCAACGGTCTCTTTACCCAGTTCGGCGCGGACTGGGCCGATGGCAACCTAGCGGTTTGTGCACAGTGCCATGAAGAACAGTACACCGAATTAGTGGTTGATAATGCCAGTCACCCGCATGTGAGCTGGAACTGGCCCAACTGCAGTTACTGTCACGGCCCGTTGGAAAATCATTTAAAAAGTCCCAGTGAAACCAATATCGAAAACCCGGAACACATGGCCAATGATGAGTTTATGAACCAGGGAAACTGCTGGTTTTGTCATGCAGAGGGTGCCTGGACAGCTAACGGAGAATATACTGATTATATAAATAGTAAGCACTATTTCAGTGGGGTTGTTACATGTTATACCTGTCATGACCTGCATAAACTGACTCTGCGTTACCCCAAACAACAGCTTTGTGCCATCTGCCATGACCAGGTAATGAACGTAGACGAAATCATGATAAATTCAGGTCATCAGTTTAAGCCCTTAAATTAATTTTCCAAACCTGTTTCTGCAAATAAAATGAGGAACCCCAAAAAACAGGGTCTTTGGGGTTCCTCATTTTATTATTTTCCTCTTTATTTCCCCGCCATGTGACAGCGGGCGCACTGTCGCTCGGAGTGGCAGACAAAGCATTCCTGCGTTACCCCGCCCTCTGTGCGTACGGTGCGCGGGTGCTGCTGTTTCCAGTTGCCCCGGTGCTGTCCGGAATGACACTGGTTGCAGTAAGTCTTGGCCGGCGTGCCCACTGCGGCAACAGGCCTACCAACGCTGTGGCATACCAGGCACTTGTCGGAATTGGGCTGCGCCGCACCGGCATGCTCAAAGTTCCAGTAATCCGACTGGTGGCTGGGCGGCTTGCGGGCATGACATTCGAAACAGAAGGGATTCCGCCGGGAATATTCCGCTGCCATGCTGACACTGCCGCCGGCGGGGTCCTCCACATTGATATCCATATTGGCATAGGAGTGACATTGTTTACAGTTGTCCAAATCTTTCATGGCCAGTTTCCCGTGAGTGGTAAGCCAGTTTTTCACCTGGTGGGATTCCGGGTCGCCGATCTCGGTATGGCAGGCATCACAATTACGCGGCGCCCCCCGTGCTTTATGGCATTCCATGCAGACGCCCATCTTGGGTTTGGTATTGTCCCTGACCATCTGCGCCTCGCCGGTGGCCACCGTCCAGGAGTCAAAATTACCGTCCAGAGTGAGCTGGCGCCGGGCAATGTCACCGTGGGCCACGGCGCCGTGACACTCGGTACATCTCACTTCCAGGACATCGACGTGCATGGCGTGAGGCAGGGTGATATCACCCGAAGGCGTCACTACCCTCTGAATGGTATGACAGGTAAGGCAGATATCGTTATCCAGTTCCTCTTTCATGGTAATGGGCAAAAAATAACTTTCCGTAAAATGGGTGTAAATCTGTTCCATTGCGCCAATTTTGTGCCTGACGATGTTTTCCAGCCCCGGGCCCACGTGACAGCGCACGCATTCCAGTTGGTTGTGTGCCGACGCCTTCCAGGTGTAATACTCAGGCTTCATCTCGTGGCAGCTGATACAGAACTCGGGTTTGGAAGTGGCCTGCACCGCCAGAATCGAGCCGGCCAAAAAGAATATCAGCAGGCCGCTGGCCAGTATCAACAGTTTCAATCTGCCGGCTGTGGTGGTTAGAAAAGTGCTTTTAAATTTGCGGAAAATCTTACGGATCATTTTCATACCCCCGTGGATAAATACCCGGGACTAAAACCAGAGGTTATAATTCGCCATGTTTTCCTTCTCCTGTTCCATTCTGCGGTTTTTCCAGCGGCTGTGATTCTTCAGGCGCGTCGTCAGGGAACCAGTGACACTTGTTACAATAGGTGCCGGTAACATTGGTGTCAGGTTTTGGCTGGTTGACGTCGTGACAGGTAAAGCAGTTGTCCTTGCCTTTTTCCAGCGCTACATAACGGTGGGTGGGTCCCCAATTGTCGACCTTGTGATTCTCCGGTTTCTGCAGGTGACAGCTGTAACAGAAGTCGGTACTTCTGGCAACGACCTTGACAGGCTGCTCGGTCATGGCGGGAATATAGCTGTCAGACGCATGACACTGCAGGCACTGCTTGTATCCCTTGCGGGCCGACTGCCCGTGCACTACCTTCCAGTTGTCCTGTTCGTGGGAATCCGGCAACCGTATCACCTTGTGACAGGCGGAACATTCCCTGGTCACGCCCCGCTCCTTGTGACAGCCCATACAGGTGCCCATGGGCGGGCGGGTAAGCTTGGGCTTTGTTTGGTTGGATGCCACCTTCACTGTCCAATCATCATAGGGAATTTCCCTGGTCACTTCCCGCTCGGAAATAAGGCCGTGGGCCACCCCTTTGTGGCATCTGACACACTCAATTTCCTGTTCCAAATGCCGGTTGTGCGGAATTATCAAGTCTCCCGACGCGTTTACCAGGCGATTGCGCGAGTGACATTGTTCACAAACATAACTTTCAATGGGCTGCGGCATTTCAATGGGATTGGGGACTTGACCGGTTACATGCTGGTAAAGCTGTTTCATTGCAGAGATTTTATGTTTTACCAGGCTGTCCAAACCCGGTTCAATGTGGCATTTCACGCAATCCACCTGGTTGTGCGAGGTTGCTTTCCAGGTAACATACTCCGGCCTCATTTCATGGCAGGAAGAACAAAACTGAGGCGTGGAAGTGACCTTCAGCATTCCCACCGACCCGATGCCAACAAATATTAAAAGACCATTGACCAGGATAAAAAGCTTCAATTTATCCTCTGTTCTTGACAGGTCAAATTTCGGTATAACCTTTAAAACAAATCTGAATAATTTTCTCACTTTCTGCCCCTCCTTGTACGGAATCGGCCGGGAACATTGGTGAGGTGAAAATTCCGGTACTGCTTTTCCCTACCCCATCAAAGGGAAAGTATTTCTTCTCATCTCTCTTTTTTTTAATAAGGTCTTATGTTAATAAAGTCGGCAATTTTGCCCAGGGTTTTCTTTGTCCCCACATCAGGAAGTAAAGCCAGCTGTACTTTTGCCTTTTGCAAGTATTTTTCGGAAACAGAAAAAGCGTAGTCAATACCGCCGCTGGCCCTTACGAGCTCTATGGCCTCCAGCACCTCCCCTTCCTTTTTATCTTTTTGAGAAATAATCTTTACCAGCACTTCCCGGTACGGGCTGTTTTCCACAGCATAAATGACAGGCAGTGTAATAATGCCCTGGCGCAGGTCACTGCCCACGGGTTTTCCCAGCACGCTTTCATCCGCAACCATATCCAGAATATCGTCAGTTATCTGAAACGCCATGCCCAGATAATAACCGTACAAAGTTAAAGCACGGACAACACTATCCGGTGCTCCTGCCACCACGGCTCCCAGCCGGCAGCTGGCGGAAATCAAAAGAGCGGTTTTTCTTTTAATCCGGTAGAAATAATCCCTGACCCCCTGGCCGGGCTTGAACGCAGTGGCAATTTGCTGGATTTCGCCCTCGCACATCTGCACACTGACCTGAGACAGTACCCGGGCCACCCGGGGATCCTGGTACCGGGATATCAAAATCAACGATTTGGCAAACAAGTAGTCACCGGTATGGATACTTATCCTGTTTCCCCACTGGGCTCTGACCGTAGGCCTGCCCCTGCGGGTTAAAGAGGCATCCACCACATCGTCATGCACCAGGCTGGCCATGTGGATCAGTTCCAGCGCCACTGCCAGCGGCAGCAAATTGTCCAGTGAGTAGTGGTGAAATTTCCCCGCCAACAAAGCAAAAGCAGGGCGCAATCTTTTTCCTCCTGCTTGCAGTAAATGTGCCGACGTATCCGCCAACAATCGGTTAGGGGCCTCGATATAACGGTATAATTCTTTTTCCACCTGCTTTAAATCTTTTCTGATTTCCCAAAAAAGTGTATGCTCAAACATTGATTCCCCCCTGTATTCGAAGTTCGAAGTTTAAGGTTCGATAATCGGTATTATTTTTAAATTAAATATTTCACATTTGTCCCGACTTGCCTCTTCGCAGCGGGTCAATATATGTATATTCGTGGCGACTGTTTAAATTCCTGCCGGCTAGTTAAAAAAGAAAGGGCGCCCGGGTAACCCGGTACGCCCAAAGACAAGTTATTTTCGCAAGAAACGCTTGATGCCGTGGATGGTTGTATCCTTGTTCAGGTCCGCAATTGACGTGGTCAGCGGAATTTCCTTCGGGCAAACCTGCACGCAGTTCTGGGAGTTGCCGCAGTCTGTAATGCCGCCCACACCCATGATGGCATCCAGGCGTTTTTCCTTATCCATGCTGCCCAGCGGGTGTACGTTGAACAGGCGCACCTGGTTCAGGGCCGCCGGGCCGATGAAAGGTGATTTTTTGTTCACGTTGGGACACGCTTCCATACAGCAGCCGCAGGTCATGCAGCGGGACAGCAGGTATGCCCACTGGCGAGTTTTTTCCGGGAAACGCGGCCCCCGGCCCAAATCCCAACTGCCGTCAACATTGACCCAGGCCATCACTTTACGCAGGTTGTCAAACATCACCTGGCGGTCAACCATCAAGTCCCTGATTACCGGAAACTTTGACAGCGGTTCCAGTACAATGGGACTTTTCTCGATCTTGTCAATCAAAGCCGAACATGCCTGGCGCGGCTTGCCGTTAATACGCATGGAGCAGGCGCCGCACACCTCTTCCAGGCAGTTGCACTCCCAAACCACCGGCGTAGTTTTCTGTCCCTTGGCATTAACCGGTTTCTTTCTCACTTCCATCAAAACGGAGACTACGTTCATATTGGGTTTGTAAGGAACCTTGAACTCTTCCCAATAAGGCTGAGAATCAGCACTGTCCTGGCGCTTAACTTTCAGGTGAATATATTCCCTACTCATCTTTCATGGTCGCCTCCTTATCCACGTCATATTTACGCGGTCTCGGCTTGATTAACGAAATGTCCACTTCCTCATACTCAAACACCGGACCGTCGGCAGTATATTTGGCCTTGGTGGTCTTCAGCCAGTTTTCATCGTCCCGGTCCGGGAATTCGGGCTTGTAGTGTGCACCGCGGCTTTCATTACGGTAATATGCTCCCAGGGTAATTACCCGGGCCAGCTGCATCATGTTCCAAAGCTGCTTGGTAAACATTACGCCCTGGTTACCCCACCGGGCTGCGTCCTCGATATTGATGTTGTGCCAGCGTTGCTGCAGTTCTTGCAGTTTTTCATCAGTTTCTTTCAGCTTGTCGTTGTACCTGACCACCGTCACATTGGCAGTCATGATATCGCCCATTTCCTGGTGCAATGCATAGGGGTTCTCATTGCCGTCCATGGCAAAAATCTTGTCATTCCAGTCCTGCTGGCGTTTCAGTTCTTCATCAAAGGCCTTGCTGCCCGCATCAGCGGCGGATTTGTCAAGCCCGTTGATATAATCCACCATGGCCGGGCCGGCAACGGTACCGCTGTACAGGGCGGACAGCAGGGAGTTGGCTCCCAGGCGGTTTGCACCGTGATACATATAGTCGCACTCGCCGGAAGCAAACAGTCCGGGAATTGCCGTTTGATGGTTCCAGTCCACGTGCATACCGCCCATGAAATAGTGCACTGACGGGAAGATTTTCATCGGTACTTTCTTCGGGTCGTCACCGTGGAATTTCTGGTAAATTTCCAGAATGCCGCCCAGGCGGACTTCCAGGAATTCAGAATCCAGATGCGATAAGTCCAGGTATACCTGGTTCTTACCGTCCACGCCCAGGCCCATTTCGTGACAAACCTTAAAAATAGCACGGGCTGCAATATCCCGCGGTACCAGGTTCCCGTATGCCGGATACCATTCCTCCAGGAAGTACCAGGGTTTGCCGTCCTTATAAGTCCAGACCCGGCCGCCTTCACCCCGGGCGGACTCGGACATCAAGCGGTTTTTATCGTCACCAGGCATGGCCGTGGGGTGAATCTGGACAAATTCACCGTTGGCGTAGTAAACACCCTGCTGGTAAACCGCGCCGGCCGCACTGCCGGTATTGATTACCGAGTTGGTACTGCGGCCGAAAATCATCCCCGCGCCGCCGGTTGCCAGCAGCACCGCATCTGCTTTAAAGACATTGATTTCCATGTTGGCAAGGTCCTGGGCAACTATCCCCCGGCAGACACCGGACCCGTCTATCACCGCGGATAAAAATTCCCACCCTTCGAATTTTTTCACCATACCCTTGTCTTCCCACTTGCGCACCTGTTCGTCACAGGCATACAGCAACTGCTGGCCGGTGGTAGCGCCGGCAAAGGCGGTACGCGGTTTCTTGACACCGCCGAACAAACGCAAATCCAGCAGTCCCTCCGGGGTACGGCTGAACATCACACCCATACGGTCCATGGCGTAGATGATACCCGGCGCCGCATCACACATGTCTTTTACCGGCGGCTGGTTGGCCAAAAAGTCCCCGCCGTAAATAGTATCATCGAAGTGCTCCCAGGTGGAGTCATTTTCTCCCTTAGTGTCCAACGCGGCATTAATACCGCCCTGGGCACAGCAGGAGTGGGAACGCTTTACAGGGACAAGAGAAAACAGGTCAACCTTCACGCCTCTTTCCGCCGCTTTCATGGTGGCCATCAAACCCGACAAACCGCCACCGACAACAATGATCTTCTTCTCAGCCATTTATCCTGGTCCCTCCTTTAAGCCATAAAAGCAAACAATGCCTGTAATCCCATCACGGTCAAAACTACAAAAACGACAGTAGCGGCATACGCGCTAATCCGCTGGGCCCGGGGGCCGATGGTAATACCCCAGTTGACCAGAAACGCCCACAAGCCGTTGGCAAAGTGATAAGTTGCCGCCACAAGACCTATCACGTAGAGGGCAAGAACGAGCGGGTTGCTCAGGTGCCGGGCCATCACGGTGAATGTCACCTCACTGCCGGTGATAAAAGCGGAAATTCTCAATACCCACAAATGATATACCACAAAAATCAGGGTAATCAATGCGGTAACACGCTGCAGGTAGAATGCCCAGTTACGGTAATAGGTGTATTGAAGGACATTGTTCTTGGCGACGTAAACAATGTAAAGGCCGTAAAGAGCATGGAATATAATTGGCAACAAAATGAGAAATATTTCAATATACAGCACATAACTCAAGCTTTGCAAAAATTCCACCTTGGAATTAAAAGCTTCCGCTCCCTGGGTTGCAAAAGAGTTGGTATAGAGATGCTCCAGCAAAAACAGCCCGATGGGAATTACACCAAACAACGAGTGCAGCTTACGCACAAAAAAATGGTTTTTCTCCAAGACGCTCATACGCTAAACTCCTTTCTGAAAACAAATTAAATGTCCAGCTACTTCCCTGCAGTTCTATTTCTGACGGTACATCAACCGCAGCCTCTGGGATGGTCACTGTCGTGACCGAGTTTCAATTCGCTACCTCCCTCCCCTGACAATAAAAATTCCCGCCGTCCCGGCAACTCCCCTTGACGGCGTAAAATAAACAAAATAATGCAAAAATTTCATATGCAATTATTATGCCTGAACTGACAGGTTTTTTAAAACCCGCGCAAGGCCCGCAACCAGTACAGGCACGCGCACAAGTGGAATATGACAAATACGGGCAGTACCGCCGGCGTTTTCTATAAGTTAGAAGAAAAAACTAAACGGGAGCCCTGCAAACTGCTTGCACCAACAGTATTTGGCCTCCCATAACTTGACTCCTGCATTTCTTTTATAAATTATAATATTTCTAATAATTGGAAGTCAATCTTTTTTTGTCGTGTCTTTTTTAGTCATTTAAATCCTTTCTTTTCCCCGTGACCATATAAATCACTCTTTCCCCGATGTTGGTGGCATGGTCTGCGATTCGCTCCAAATACCGGCTGACAAAATTCAGGTGAGTCGCCTGCCGGATGGTTCGCGGGTCTTCCATCATGTAAGTCAAGAGTTCCCGTAAAACCTGGGAATGCAGGCTGTCCACCTCATCGTCCGCTTCAGCCAGGGTCATAGCTAATTCTACATCTTCGTTGACATAACTGTCAAGGCTGTCCTTGACCATTTTCTGCGCCAGTTTTGCCATGCGCGGGATGTCTATCAACGGTTTAATCAACGGTTCCCGGCCAATTTGCATGGTGGCTTTGGCAATGTCAGATGCATAGTCGGCCATACGTTCCAGGTCGGTAATAATTTTAAAAGCGACACTGATTTTCCTCAGGTCCTTGGCCATCGGCTGCTGGGTGGCAATGAGCTTGACACACCGGTCTTCAACAGCCAGCTCCAGGCCATCGATTGCCTCATCCCCTTCCCGCACCTGTCGGGCCATATCCACATCCTGTTTCTTCAAGGCCGTGACAGCTAAATCTATCGCCTCCTCCACCATGCTGCCCATTCTCAATATTTCCTGCTGCAGTTCCTTGAGGTCACTGTGAAAAGTCCTTCTGCCGTTTGCCATCATTACACCTCCGATCCGGTTCTACATTCTCTCAACCAAAGCGACCGGTAATATAATCCTCAGTGCGCTGGTCAGTGGGATTGGTAAACATGATTTCGGTTTCATCAAACTCAACCACCTCTCCATTGAGAAAAAATGCCGTCCTGTCGCTGATCCGTGCCGCCTGCTGCATATTATGTGTGACAATGACAATGGTATAACGTTCTTTCAACTCCTTCACCAGTTCCTCAATCTTCATGGTGGACACCGGGTCCAGAGCGGAAGTGGGCTCGTCCATCAGCAGTACTTCCGGTTCCACGGCCAGCAGGCGGGCAATGGACAGGCGCTGCTGCTGCCCGCCGGACAAACCCAGCGCCGGGGCATGCAACCGGCCCTTTACTTCACCCCACAATGCCGCCTGCTGCAGGCTTTTTTCCACCAGTTGGTCCAGTTTCTGCTTATCCCGCATACCGTGAATACGCGGGCCGTAAGCCACGTTGTCATAAATGGATTTGGGGAAGGGATTGGGTTTTTGAAATACCATGCCCACCCGCTTGCGCAAGTTCACCACGTCCACCTTGGGCCCGTAAATTTCCTCACCGTCAATATAGACTTTACCCTCCACCCTGGTAGCCGCTATCAGCTCGTTCATCCGGTTCAGCACTCGCAGGAAAGTGGACTTTCCACAGCCGGAGGGTCCGATCAATGCGGTAATTTCGTTCTCACGGACAGTGAGGTTGATGCCTTTTAAAGCCTGGAAATCTCCATAATACATCGACAGGTCTTCTGTCACTATTTTCACCCTTTTATTCATTATATCACCTCTCAACTAACGGGCAGCCCTGCGACGGTAATAGGAACGCAGCAGTACCGCGATCATATTCAAGGAAAAAACCAAAATAATCAATACCAGCGCCGTCCCGTATGCCAGCGGCCTGACCTGCTCCACCGCCTGGTGCTGGGTGGCCATAATGTACAGGTGATAGGGAAGCGCCATAAACTGGCTGAATACGGAGTTGGGTAAAAACGGCAGGTAAAAAGCCACTCCTGTAAAGAGAATAGGGGCGGTCTCGCCGGCAGCGCGGGCCAACCCCAGGATCACACCGGTTAAAATCCCCGGGATGGCGGCGGGCAGCACATTGGTCTTAATAGCCTGCCAGCGGGTGGCTCCCAACGCCAGCGCCCCTTCCCGGTATGAATTGGGAACGGTTTTCAGCGCTTCCTCGCCGGCAGTGATAATCACTGGCAGTGTAAGCAATCCCAGGGTCATCCCCGCCGCCAAAACGGATTGTCCGAAACCAAACAGGCGGACAAACAGCGCCACCCCGAACAGGCCGAAGACAATGGAAGGCACTCCCGCCAGGTTACGAATGGACAGGCGAATCAACCGGGTCAGTTTGCTTTTCCGGGCGTATTCATTGAGATAGATGGCTGCAAATATGCCCAGCGGCACAGCCAGCAACGCGGTGATGATCGTCACCAATAATGTGCCGACAATTGCCGGCAAAATACCGCCTTGCGTCATACCGTTGGTGGGTGGTTTGCTGATAAATTCCCAGGAAATCACACCGCTGCCTTTCATAATAATATCACCAAGTATAACTGCCAGAATTATCAGGACAGTCAGTGCCGCCGCCCGGAGCAGCAAGAAGCCGAGAAACTGTCGCTTTTTCTTGCTCATCTTTCCACCTCCTGGTACTTCTCCAGGATCAGGTCAGAGGCCAGGTTGACCAGGAAGGTCATGACAAACAGCACCAGACCCACGGCAAACAGGACATAATAATGGGTGGTGTTGTGCGGTACCTCCCCCAGCTCGATGGCAATGGTAGCAGTCATGGTCCGTACCGAGTCCAGAAAGGAACCGGGCATGGCCGGGGCATTGCCGGTGGCCATCAGTACCGTCATGGTCTCCCCGATGGCCCGGCCCATCCCCAGCATCACTGCGGCAATAATTCCGGACAGGGCCGCGGGAATAACCACCTTGGTCAGGGTTTCCCAGCGGCTGGCCCCCAAAGCCAGGGAAGCCTGGCGGTAGTCGTCAGGCACGGCGGTAATGGCGTCCTCCGCCAGGGAAGTGATGGTGGGCAGAGCCATAATACCCAGGAGGATGGAGCCGTTGATGGCGTTGAGACCGTTGGACAGGTTGAAAATCCGGGCAAGCAACGGTCCCAGGACCACAATGCCGAAAAACCCCACAACCACCGAAGGAATACCGGCCAAAACCTCCACAACCGGTTTGATGATTTCCCTTTCCCGGGGGCTGGCCACCTCCGCAATGTAGGCCGCCGTCAAAACACCCAAAGGCACAGCGAAGAGCATGGCTCCGACCGTGACCATGAGAGTGCTGACCAGAAGCGGCACAATCCCAAAGGCATCTTCTTTAAAACCACCGGGATTCCACTTCAATCCCGTAAAAAATTCCTTCACACTCACCGTGGCAAAAGCCGGCAGGCTGTTATGGACCAAAAGTGCCAGGATGCCAAACAATACCACTATCACCAAAAACGCATTGGTAAAGAAAAAATGCTTGTAAACCGTTTCCTTCCAGCTTCTCATGACAACCTCCCCAGTTGAAGTATGGAGAATGAAGTTCGAAGTGCGACGAAATTGTCTTAACTCTTACCACACCGCACCTTGAAGCAAACTATCACCGACAAATATTGATTAGCGAACTAACTACCCAGGTTTGCCTGGTTCTGCTGCTGTAGGTCCTTGGGTACCGGGAAAAAGCCTTCATCGATGGCAATGTTTTGCCCTTTTTCGCCCAGTTCATACTTGATGAAGTCCCGCAAGGCACCTTGGGGCTTGCCGTTGGTGTACTGGTACAGGGGCCGCGCCACCGGGTAGGCGCCCGTCAATACGTCTTCACGGTTCAGCGGGCTGACATAAGGCGAATTCTTGTCCTTTGCCACTTTCAATACCGTTAGCCCTTCTACCGGGTTACCGTTTTTATCCACCACATAACCCAGGCCCACGTAACCGATACCCGCCGGGTCAGCCTTGACTCCTTCCACTATTTGCGCGTTGCCGTTCATCCGCTTCATATCCGCACTGTAGTCGCCCTTTAAAACATGTTCGCGGAAAAACACAAATGTACCGGAGTTGTTCTGGCGACCGTAAAGCGAAATCTTCTGGTCGTTACCGCCCACTTCCTGCCAATTGGTTATCTCACCCCGGTAAATTGCACCGATTTGCGCCACTGTCAGTTTTTCCACCGGGTTATCCTTGTGTACAATTACCGACAGGCCGTCCATGGCCACCACAAATTCCACCGGGTTGACGTTGTTGGCCTTAGCCTGTTCGATTTCCTTGTCTTTCATGGCCCTTGAGGCATTGGCCAGATCAACTTCGCCGTTAATTAACGCGGCGAGACCGGTGCCGGAACCGCCACCGGTTACGGCAATTTGGGCGGGATTATCCTCCATGAACTTTTCACTTAGCCGCTGCACCAGGTTTAATTCCGTATCGGACCCTCGCACCTGCAGCACGGCATTTTCGCCGCCTTTAGCGCAACCGGTAAAAACGAGCGCCCCCACCGCCAAAATACTTAACAACGTCAAGCTTGTCCGTCTCATCAACAGTCTCCTTTCAAAGATTATTATTTACATCACCAGTATAGTATTTGTTTGTTAAACTTCCTTTAGGCAAATGTTAGGGAATTGTTAAGAATAAAAATGGGGGCGGTTGCACTTGAATACCATAAAATGGCATCACTTCCGGTCCACAACCGCCCCAACTGAGCAATGTTACAGAAACTGGTATTCAGGTCAACAACCGTCCCCGTCTTTAGGCCTTTTTAAATTTTAAGGTAAAAGTTGACCCCGCTCCGGGAGCGCTGTCCACTTTAATGGAGCCGTGATGATTTTCTACAATGTGTTTGACGATGGCCAGGCCCAGTCCGGTACCGCCCAGTTTCCGCGAGCGGGCCTTGTCCACCCGGTAAAAGCGTTCAAAGACACGTCCCAGCTCTTCCCGGGGAATACCCACACCGGTGTCTTGAATAACAACAAACACGTTGTTATCTCTGGTATATCCTGTTACGCTTATCCTGCCCCCAGCCGCAGTGTATTTGATAGCGTTATCCAACAAATTTATCACGACCTGGGCCAAGCCACTGCCACTACCCCTTACTTTTAACCCCTGCCCCAATGCCATGTGCAGTTCCAGTCCCTTGGCTTCAGCCTGGGGACGCATCGCTTCCACCACTTCCCTGACCACCTCGCTTAAATTTACAGACTGCTGTACGTTATATGCCTTACCGGATTCTATGCGGGTTAACTCCAACAGGTCGTCTATCAAGTTATTCAAGCGCCCGGTTTCCTTGGCCATAATTTGTAAAAACTTTTTCCGGGTTTCAGGGTCCATTTCCGGATCATCCAGCATGGTCTCCACAAATCCGCTGATGGAAGTCAGGGGAGTTTTTAACTCGTGGGAAACATTGGCCACAAAGTCCTTGCGCATCTGTTCCAGTTGCCGCAGCTGCGTAATATCGTGAAAGACGGCGATAACCCCTTCCCTGTGATTGTGCCGGTCAATGGGGGCAAGATGAACCAAAAACACCCTGTTTGGCGCCTGCAGCAGGGTTACCTCAATACTGGTCACGGCTCCGGTTGCCAATACGTGTTTGATTTTCTCATTCAGCCTGTGGTTACGGATTGCTTCCAGGTTATGCCGCCCCACTGACCGGTCATCCAGGCCCAGTTCCTGCCGGGCGGCATTGTTAATCATTTCAATTCCCCCGTAGTTGTTTAGCATAATCACACCGCTAACCATGTTATCCAGCACGGTTTCCAATCTTGACCGGTGCTGCTGGATTTCGTTTACTTTTTCCTTGAGAATTTCCGCCGTATAGTTTATTGTCCGGCCAAGTACCGCAATTTCATCGTCAGTGCGTGGATAAAAGCGCTCGTCAAAATTACCCTCGGCAATTTTTCCCGCAACCCGGGTAATTTCTTCCACCGGCTGGGTGAGAGTGGTAGAAAGCTTGAAACTGACAACTAAACCTACAAATAAGGCAGTGCCGATGGCAACAGCGAGAATCCCCTTTATCCGTGCCAAAATAGCGGAAACATCGGAAACAGGCATGGCAATCCGGGCAACACCGGTAATTTTCCCGTTTTCCCGTACCGGCAGTGCTACATATTTTAACCTGCGGTTTAAAGTGGTGCTGAAGCGCGTTGCCTGCCCGGTTTTCCCCTGCAATGCCGCCATCATTTCCGGCCGGTTACGGTGATTTTCCATATTTGCCGGGTCTCCGTGTGAATCCGCCATCACCTCTCCCCGGGCATTTATCACCGTGATGCGAAGAGCGATGTCCTCCGCCCAGCTGCTGACCTCCTGCTGCAATCCGGCGTCTTCCAGAGAATCGTTCTCAACCAGTTGGCGCACCAGTCGTGCCTGTGCTAACAGGGTTTCATCCAGAAAGTTGAGATAATATTCCTGCATGGGATACAGCATTACCAGGGTAAGTACAGTGATGGTCAAAATAATCAGTATTAAATATGTACCGGCCAGTTTCCAACGAATGCTCCTTAACATTTATCTCTCCCCGAATTTGTACCCTACACCCCAAACAGTGATGAAATATTTCGGGTTTGACGGGTCTCTCTCCACTTTCTGACGCAGGTGACGTACATGCACGTCAATAGTACGGTAATCACCGAAATATTCTTCTCCCCAAAGAAACTCCAGCAATTTCCCTCTGCTGAAAACCCGCCCGGGATTGCGTATAAACAGTTCCAGCAGGTCAAACTCCCGCCCGGTCAGCTCCACCCGCCGGCCGTCAACAGTCACCTGCCGTTTGGCCAAATCTACATTTAGGCCGTTAAACGTCAAGATATCCTCTTTTCCCATATTGCCCAATTTTTTTGTCCGGCGCAAAACCGCTTTCACCCTGGCCACCAATTCCCGAGGGCTGAAAGGTTTCACCAGGTAATCATCCGCCCCTATCTCCAGTCCCAACACTCGGTCTATCTCATCCTTTTTAGCGGTAAGCATGATAATGGGGATCTCTTCATTGGTCCGCCGCACACCGCGGCACACCTCAAATCCGTCCTTGCCCGGCAGCATCACATCCAGGACAATCAAGTCAGGGCGTTTTTCCCGGGCCATATTTTCAGCTTCCATCCCGTCCATTGCGGTCATTACATCAAATCCCGCATTTTTTAAGTTATACGTAACCAGTTCAATAATGGACTCCTCATCATCCACTACCAAGATTTTAGTCACCGGCGCTCACTCCCTGTTACCCAGATTATACATATTTTTCTACACTCAATGGCAAACTATCCTTTAAGGAGGTGAAAAAAATGTCCATCAAATGCAAGGTGGAAGAATGCCACTACAACGATAACTCGCAGCAGCTTTGCCAGGCAGGCGATATTGAAGTCAGGTCCAGCGGCAGCATGAGTGTCAGCAACTCCGACGGCACTGCCTGCCACACATTTAAACCGAAAAGCAAATAACTTTCCCCGGTACGAAGAGAGTGCAGGTTAAAAACCTGCACTCTCTTTCTAAACTGAAATCAAACCGCCTACATACTGACCCAGCACCGCAAAACCGATGGTAAATGGCACCCAAACAACGGGGACACCCGTCTCGATACGCAAGAAGATAATCAACGGTACCGACAAGTGCACGGCCAAAAACCACCAGAAAGAAAATTTCTTTACCTTGCTGCGCCAGAGTCCCAAGGGAATATTGACAAGCAACGCAACAGCAGCTACCAGAGTGATTTTCAGTAACTGAGGCATTATCCCACCACCCAAACTAATTTCCTGTACAATACTACCATTGCTTGGCGGAACTGTCCAGTTATGTCATTACCGGCTTTATATTGCAGGCGTCAATTCTTTCCGGCAGCAATAGAGAAAATGTTGAGCCTTTACCGGGCCTGGAACTTACCGTCAGGTAACCGTTCATCTGTTGAACAATACTCTTTGTCAAAGTCAATCCCAATCCTGTTCCGCCCTCCTTGGTGGTAAAAAAGGGCTGGCCGATTTTTTCCAGCACCTCACTGTCCATGCCCATACCGTTATCCGCCACATCTATTTTTACCATGTCCTTTGCTTCCAGGTATGCCAATGATATGGTCAGCACACCGCCCCCGGGCATGGCTTCAAATGCATTGCGCATAATATTCAGCAGTACCTGCTTTACCTTTTTCCCATCCCAGCAAACAATTAAATCTTTTTGCAGACGGGTGTCAATAGTTACGCCTTTACTACGTGCTTCGTTTTTGAGTAACGAGACCATCTCTTTTATCAATTTGTCAGGCGCCAAACGGGTGCAATCCAGCCGCTCGTAGCGGCTCAGGTCGCGAAATCCGGCCAGCAGTTCCAGGGTACGGTCCAATTCCTTCAGCAGCAGGTGATAATGCTCCCCTGGCAGTTGTTCCCCATCGGTAAGTGCCAACTGCAAAAAACCTCTGACGGTGGTAAGGGGATTTTTAATTTCATGGGCCAACCCCGCAGCCACTTCCCGCAAAGCCTGTCCCATCCTCCCGCCGGTGTCCAGCTCCGCCAGTTTCTTTCTGGCATCGATATCCTTTAACGTGCACAGCACTCCTATCCTGTCACCTTCCCAGTTGGCAAGTATGCGGGTGTTACAGAGGAAATAATGTGTATTTCCATTCAACTTTACTTCAATCTCCTCGTCAGTGTACTCCTGCCCGGATTGCAAAGTTTTCAACATCAGGAACAGGGAGCCACCCCCGGGGCAGATTTCCCTGAAAAGGTCGCCGTACTTCTGACCGACCAAATTACCTCTATCCCGCCTGAATATCCTCTCTGCTTCTTTGTTGCAGAACGTGATAATACCTTCACAGTCGGTAGTAATCACCCCGGTATCCACGGTTTCCAGGGCAACCCGGGTCAGGTGCCTGATATTGGCCAGGTTTCCGGCCATGCCCTGGAGTTCCCTGAGAATCACGCCGATTTTACCCCCGGCATCAGGCAGTTTTACGGCAGGGTCGCTTTTCAGCCTGCTGATAGCACCCAATATTTCGCCCGCAAACTTGTCCAGAGAAAAAATCAAAATGATACTGCCGGAAACAGCAAGTAGCAAACCTAACGCCAAAACCAGTCCCAGGTACCTATCCAGTTTTGCTATGTACCCCGCATTGATGGCCGCCAGTGACTGCATGGCATTGACAGCACCGATCACGTCCCCGTTTACGACCAGCGGTTTGCTGTAAAGCGCATATTTACCCCGCCGGATCTCAAGAATTTTAAAGACCGGTCGCCCGGTGCTTACCGCCTCCAGGGACGGGGATTCCTTAGTGCTGACGGGCGCACCCACCCACCGTCCGGCTTGTTCTTTTGGAGCATTGACAACCAGAACATGTAAATCCTTGCTATATATACTCAAGCCTTGGTCAATGCCGGCATCGGAATACCTTTCGCCGATGTACTCCAATTCATCACATAGATATTGAAGCTTTTCTTCCCAGGTTGCCAGTTCCTCCAATCGCGATGATATCTTTGACTGTTCATACCGGTATTTGACGTTATTTGCCGCAGCTTCGGCAATGAACTTTAATTTGTCCTTTTCTTGATTCATAATCAGGCGGGTGGTATGCCGGTGCAGCAAGTAGCCGGAGATGACACTGGGTACAATACCGATAAAGAGGATTATCAGCAATATCTTCAAGCGAATATCGGCTCTGTTCATTGAACCACCCCCTACCCCAAGAGTCATGCAAAAAAAATCTATTCTGACAATATGGAATATTTCCGCAAAGGCCTGTAATCTCCTTCACAAATCTTTCGACATTTTTCTAAATATAGTTGTACCTGTTTTCGCCTAAATTTGCGTTTGAGTATTTCCCCGATATTGACCAAATCCCGGGGTAATCGCGGGATTCCCTTTTGTAATTCCGTTCATCTTTCACCGCCTTTGGGCATATATTTGAATGAAACACGTCCACCGGCTGATACTTATTATTTAAAGGGGAGGTGAACATGATGCTGCGTAAAAACGGGAAAGGAATTATCATTCTCACAATACTGCTGCTTGCCGCGCTGGTGATAGCATTAAACCTGCCGCCAGTACCGGAGAAGATTTCCCGGGTAAAAATCTCCTATCAGGGCCGGGAGGCAGAAAAGATCATTTCCAATTCCGAGCAGTTGAAAATTTTTACCGACCTCGTTAATGACCAGGCAGAAAAAGCGCCTTACTTCTGGTACGGACACCGCCGGGTGACAATTTCCCTGGCGGGCAAAGAAAAATACTATTTGTTTGACGGTAAATATTTATATGACACCCTGGAAAAAACCCGGCTCAAACCCGGCCCGCGGGCCCTGGAAATACTGGAAAAAAACTTTGCCTCCCTGGCCCGGGAAACTTTTGCACCTCTCACCCCCTGGTCAGAAGCGCAAAAAGCCTTTCCCCGCAAATCCCGGGCAAAGGTGACGGATTTGGGAACGGGACTGTCATTCCATGTCCAACGCCGGGGTGGCACCTACCATGCCGATGTACAGCCACTGACCGCTGAAGACACCGCCATCATGAAAAAAATATTTCACGGCCGCTGGACCTGGAAAAGAAGGGCCATTATCGTGGAAACAGGAAACAAAAGAATGGCCGCCTCCATGAACGGCATGCCCCACGGGCAGGGTGCAATCCGTAACAACAATTTTCCCGGCCATTTCTGTATTCACTTCTACAACAGCTTGACCCACGGCAGCCGCAACCGCGACCCCGCCCATCATATCATGATGTTAAAGGCCGCGGGAAAAATTGAAGAACACCTGCGGCACGCCACGCCGGTACAGGTGGCCACGGCATTTTGGCTGGCAGTGGAACAACAGGACCAGTACCTGCTGAAGCTTACCGCCAGGATTACCGATAAAAAACAATTGCAGCTGCTTGAGCTTCTCGATGATTGGGCGGATATCAACTTCAGTGTACCGGAAACACGCTACGACGTTCACAACGAAATGCTTTACGTCGTCCCCACAAAGCTGGCGCTGCTGCCCCGGGGAAGTGCGAAACGGTTTCCTGTAAAAACAGCGCTGGTACTTTCCAGAGAAGACTTCCAATCTCCCTGGCTGGTGAACTTGAATTTCCTTACTTTCGGGGACGGTTCTTGACTTGAATGCCATAAAATGGAATATTCTTGTCAACAATCGCCCCGTTGAGCAATTTACATAAACTGGTATTGAAGTCAAGAGCCGTCCCCACTTTAAAAAAGGATTTTCCCTTTTCCTGTCGAATATGTTCCCTTAGCAACCAATGAG